>NZ_WBYI01000005.1:0-236555 GCF_013282965.1 Marinobacterium sp. xm-a-152
AAAAACATTACGCTAAATGAATTCACATATAGGTTGCTTGTCTTGTTAAGCTTTTGTGCTCAACCTCAACAAGCGCCCACACGCATTACCTGATTAATTGTTAAAGAGCGTGCCACCGATCTTTTGGTGGCTGCTTGAGTACTCGTCTCAAGCGAGGTGCGTATATTATTGATTGCATCATCACATGTCAACAAGTTTTTAATATTTTTTTAAAAATTAAAAACTGTCTTATGCGTCAAAAACTTTCAATTATTTGCTTAAAAAACAAACAGTTAATTCGCACCTCTCGGTTACTGATCAACCTGTAATCAGGTGTGACTCCGTAATCGAGAGCGCGAATTATACTTAGGTTGAACAGAGCGTCAACCCTTGAGGGAAATAAATTTAACTTAATATGGTCAGCGGTACGACTGTACTCCACAGAATAACGCTCGCAGCCATAATGGTGACAAGCGCTACAAGACCAACCGTCAATATTGATGTAGAGAACATAAACGCTCTCTCCTCTTCAATATGCATTATGACGGGTACTCCTGTGTAGAGCAGATAGACACTAAAAGCTACCGCTAACATTCCGACACTCACGCAGAGCCACAGCATTGGATAGAGGCCAATGAGCCCTGCCAGCAACATCGGCGTTGCAGTGTATAGCGCTAAACGCGCACACTCATCAACACCCGCGTTGGCACCATAGGTTTTCTCCATCCAACGTATGCTGTAGGTCAACCCGGCGATGACGCCTAATATAGCAATGTAAAATGCTACCGCGGCTCCAAAGGCGGATTCGCTCGCCAACAGGTGATATTCACCATAGGAGACACTCCATCCCACCTGGGTAGTTCCTATGAATAACGATATAGGTGGTATAAGTGCCAGCAGTACCAGCTGAATAATGACATTGTTTAGTGTTAGTGAAGAGTCTTTATCAATTGACTTCCACTCTTTTACTGGGTGATAGAACACACCCGAAAGATGCTGCAGAATCATTGTTACACTCCTTTCAAAGCTGAACTTTGAGTTTGTTTTTATTGATTCAACACATTCAATATAGGATACGTCTGGGATTTATGTGTTAGTTCACTCTCTCTTTTTAGGTTTTCTTTTTCTAAACAATCGTTCTATTAAAAGTAGAGATATTAAAAGCGTATAGATCATCGCCTCTAAAATGCTTGCCCTTATTAGTAGTACCAGGTGTAACAGCGCTAGCATAGCTGCTGGGTAGATCAATTTATGAAGCGTTGTCCATTTACGACCCAATTTTTTCTGCCACCCTTTTGTGGATGTAATTCCCAAAGGGATGAGCAACAAAAGCCCAGCCATACCCAACATAATATAGGGCCTATCCGTTAACTCTCTAATCAGCAGATCAACACGCCAGCCAAGAATAAAGGTCGATACCGCCAAAAGATGGAGCACCGCATAAAAGAGTGCATACAGCCCCACCATTCTCCGATGTTGCAGCAAAAACTTTATATTCAAACGCCGACTGAAGGTTGATGCACAGAGTGTCAGGATCAAAAACCGAATTGCCCACTGCCCTAATTCATCGACAAGCTCTTTCGCTGGATCAGCTCCCAACTGATTGCTATAGGCCAAGTAGACCAGCCATATCAATGGCAAGGCCAACGACGTAAAAAGTGCTATCCAGATGAGCCGTCTAGATAAGCCCCTGCTGGTTAATACCATTTAGAGAGATCCATCCCAGCATAGAGAGGTGCGACCTCTTCATAGCCGTTAAACATTTGAGTCTCTATGATTCTCGGATTAAACAGTGATGATGGTAGCCTTCTCTCTGTCGCTTGCGACCATCTGGGGTGATCTACATTCGGATTGACGTTGGCATAAAAGCCATACTCCTGAGAAGCCGTTAAGCGCCAAGTATTTTGCGGCATGGTCTCCCTGAATCGAATCTGCACGATAGACTTAATACTTTTGAAGCCATATTTCCAAGGCACTACCAACCTAAGCGGCGCGCCATTCTGTGGAGGCATCGCTTGACCATAAACACCGACCGCTAACAACGTCAGTGGATGCATTGCCTCATCTATTCTTAACCCTTCTCTGTATGGCCAATCGATGGTACTGAAGAGTGAACGCTGACCCGGCATCTGCTCTGGGTCTTCAAGCGTGACAAACTCAACGTATTTAGCGTTTGAAGTTGGATTCAACTGCTTTATCAGTGAAGCCAGAGAGAAACCGAGCCAAGGAATGACCATCGACCATGCCTCTACGCATCGAAAGCGGTAGATCCTCTCTTCTATGTCCACTTTTGCAAGAAGATCCTCCAGGTTATAGATACCCGGGCGCTCTACCTCACCCACTATCTCAACCTGCCAGGGGTCTGTCTTAAAATTCTGAGCTCTCTCATACGGATCCTCTTTATTGAGGCCGAACTCGTAGAAGTTGTTGTAGGTAATGACCGAATCGTAAGGCGTTAACTCTTCATCGACGCTCCAAGTTGTCTTTGCGCTTTCGAGCTTCGGTCTTAACCAGTCAGGACCAGGATAGAGTGGCAGATCGGAACTCTTGGGTTGTGTCAGCGCATAGCTAGGCATCGAAGCAGCACCTGCGACCAAACCCAGTCCTTTCAATAGCGAACGCCTAGAAAAATAGACCGATTCAGATGTGATTTCACTGCTTAGAATTTTGGAAGGCTTACCGATCAACATAATTAATCTCCTATCGCTATACCTCTAATATTAGTCGCTAAGCTGACAAATGCCTTACAAATAAAAAACCACCCGAAGGTGGCTTTCTAATGATGTATTACTCTGCTTGTCGTTTTCTACTTCTAAGCAGCCATTGAATAGGGCCTGATACAGTGTAAGCAAGAAAGATAAGCCACAGGTAGAGATCAGGATCTGTCGCTAGAAAGGCGACAACCAGTACGATCACAATCATTTTTACAAAGGTGATCTTCCCTTTTAAGTTGATCTCTTTACCGCTGTTGTAGAGAACATTACTCACCATAGAGAGACCAATGAGCGCCACATAGAGTGCGATCAACCAAGCAAATGGGGCTGGGTCTATCCCCTTTTCAGTCATAAACCAGATCAATCCAGCAATGGTTGCCGCCGCCGCTGGGCTCGGCAGCCCCATAAAGTAGCGTTTATCCAAAGAGCCAATCTGAGTATTAAATCGTGCCAAACGAAGTGCAGCACAGGCGCAGTAGATAAAGGCAGCCACCCAGCCAAACTTTCCTAAGCTCTGTAATACCCAAGTAAAACTAACCAGAGCGGGAGCCACACCGAAAGAGACCATATCTGACAGCGAATCGTATTCAGCGCCAAACTTAGATTGTGTGTTTGTCATTCGAGCCACACGACCATCTAAACCATCAAAAATCATAGCAACAAAAATGGCGACTGCCGCTGCAGTGAAATGACCGTTCATGCCCGAAATGACAGCATAGAAACCTGAGAACAGTGCTCCCGTCGTAAATAGGTTTGGTAACAAATAGATACCACGAGGTCGCTTTACGCTATCTTCACTGGTCGCGTCAGACGTCTCTGGGTCAATCTGGTCAGTCATGTTTAAGCCCTTAAAAAATATGCTGCAAGTCTAACGAATCTATAGAAGAAGCGACAGATACCATTGATTAATTTGATCACCCCAAATCAACATCAGCCATCCAGCTAAGGCTAAAAATGGGCCAAACGGCATGGGTTTAGTGAGATCCTGACGACCAAACAACGCGCCGACAAGTGCATAGATAACACCCGCAACGGATGAGATCAGAATAATTCCGGGAAGGATCGCATAGCCACCCCAAGCCCCAAGAGCCGACAGCAACTTAAAGTCGCCGTAGCCCATACCCTCCTTACCTGTTACCAACTTAAACAGCCAGAACACCAGCCAAAGAACCAGATAGCCAAGCATCGCACCAGTCACTGCAGAGTCCAACGGGACCCAGCCAAATACCAGATTAACCAGTAGACCCGCCCAAAGAAGGGGCAAGGTGATCTGATCGGGCAACAGCTGATGATCTGCATCGATAAAGATCAAGACAATCAGAGAGTAACTGACGAACAGCATCACCAACATCTGAAGAGTAAAGCCAAAATAGAGCGCAATAGTGAGACCCACTACAGCCGTCAACCCTTCGATCATTGGGTAACGCATAGAGATCGAACTGGCACATCCTGAACAGCGCCCTTTCAAAATTAACAGATAGGAGAGGATTGGGATGTTTTCATACCAGCGTATTGCATGTCCGCATTGAGGGCAGCGTGAGCGTGGCTGAGACAATGAGATAGGTTGATCATCGCTTATCTCCTGCTGATCCAAGAATTCAGCGGCTTCACGGCGCCAGCTATTCATCATCATAATCGGCAGGCGATGAATCACAACATTCAGAAAGCTGCCAACCAATAGAGAAAACATAACCACTGCAGGGAGATAGATCGACTCTAGGGTCGATAGATAAGCGCTCATTGCATCGCCTTATAATTGATCATCCAGTTATCCTAGCATGCAAAGAATATTCCAGATATTTTTGCGCTAAAAAAACCCGAACATTGCCGGGTTTAGGATCAGATAACGCCCAACTCTTTGAGCCGCTCTTTTAAATAGCTATCCGCTGTGTATCGATCCGATAGAACCACATCTGGTCTAGGGTGAAGAAATAGCGGCAGTGAGATGCGCGATTTTTTGGTTGCGCCACCAACAGGGTTGAACACTCGATGTATGGTCGACGGGAAATAACCTGCCGATGCCTCTTGCAGCATATCGCCTATGTTCACGATCAAATTACCAAACTCAGCCGGTACATCAAGCCACTCACCTGTTTTGCTGAGAACCTGCAAACCTGGCTCACTGGCCGCCGGCAAAATCGTTAGCAGGTTTATGTCACCGTGTGCGGCCGCACGGATAGCACCTGGTTCTTCATTACCATCAAAGGGAGGGTAGTGAAGCACACGGAGCAGCGTCTGCTCACTGCCATTGATCATGTTGGGTAGTGGCTCACGGTAGCCTGCTTTCACCTCTTCAGGGCTAAACTCTTCGACCCAGCCTAGCAACTCAGAGGCTAATGAGCTGGTTTGAGAATAGTAAGCCTGTAACTCCTCCCGCAAATCTTCAGGGCACTGCCCCCAGGGGTAGTAGTGAAAATACTCTTTGATGTCTTTAACTGTATGATCTTTCGCCACTTCAGAAATTTTGCTGGAGAAAAAGCCATCCTGAGTACCGACGTTATAGTCAAAGTCAGATTTGCGATCGCTATTAAAAAAGGCCTGCCAATGGTCATAAATGGCTCGAACCTGCGCTTCGGCAATAGGGTGATTTTTGAGGACGCCGAAGCCGGTCTCATGCAGCGATTTCACAAACGCCTCGCTGGCACCTTCCGATTGATAATCGACCGCTTCTAAAAAATTCGACATACCACTAGCTCCAGTAACTGTTTGTCATTGCTGTTTCGAAAAAATCGACCACGCCAGCATCGTCAACACCCATGCAGGCCATCTGATCAGGACGATCTTTCCAATAATCCAGCATATAGGGTATGCCAAATCGACTCATGATGGTTTGACCCATAGCAACGCCTTCTGTCGCAACACAGATTGGGCCTGAAACCGTTTCAAATAACTCAGGATGCACAACATAAGCGAGGGCCGAAACGTCATGCGAATAGCAGCCATCAATATTCCGCACGCTAGAGTAAAAGTCGATGTAGAATTTAGCCGCACTCCGCATAAATGAACCCACCTTGGCGTTCTCTTTAGCAATACGATCAAACAGTGATCGAGGCAACATAATCTGATGAGTTACATCGAGCCCTACCATGACCAAAGGCCAAGCCGCAGCCATCACTTTATCGGCAGCGTGCGGATCAGAGAGAATATTAGCCTCAGCTACCGGAGAGACATTCCCATCACTCGCAATCACGCCACCCATAATAACAACCTGCTTAATCTTGCTAGGTAATTCAGGGTCCAGCTGCAGCGCCTGAGCTAAGTTACCCAAAGGACCAATCGCAACGATAACGATCTCACCCGGGTTCTGATTCGCTTGATCGACAATGAATTCAGCCGCCGATTGAGGGAGCGATGTTCTCTTAGGGGGTGCTAAATTGAGATTACCAAACCCATCGACTCCATGAACAAAGTCTGGAAATTCCGCTAGAGGCTTGATCATCGGCGTCGCAACACCCTGTGCAACGGGCGTTTCAGAGCCGGCCATCTCAACCAGCGTAAGGGCATTTTGAGTAGCCTGATCAACAGAGACATTGCCAAAGGTTGTTGTAAGGCCCAACAGCTCAATATCAGGGTGTGCCATCGCGGTAAAAATCGCCATCGCATCATCGATACCAGGGTCTGTGTCTAAAATAATCTTGTGCTGTGCCATTGTTATGCTCGATCTTTACTGTAAGGGGTACCAATCGCTTTAGGTGCGATCGCCCGACCAATGAAACCCGCCAACAGAATAACGGTAAGAATGTAAGGAAGTGCCTGCATCAACTGCACATCGATTTCGCCAACAACGGGCAGTTGAACCCCCTGCATGCGGGTTGCAACGGCCTCTAAGAAGCCAAATAGAAGACAAGCGAAGAGTGCGGGGAATGGACGCCACTTACCAAAAATAAGTGCGGCCAAGGCGATGTAACCCTTACCGGCCGACATATCTTTAATGAAACCTGCACCCAACGCGATAGAGAGGTAAGCACCTGCTAAACCACAGAGCAGACCCGCCATAATGACGGCACGGTAACGCAACCAAGCGACTGAAATCCCGGCGGTATCAACCGCCTGCGGATTCTCACCGACTGCACGAAGCCTTAACCCAAAACGAGTTTTAAAAACGATCCAAGCCGTCATCGGTACCGCCATCAAAGCGACATAGACCAATAGATTGTGTCCACTGAGTAGCTCTGTATAGATGGGCCCTAGTAGCGGAACATCCGACAACCACTCACTCAACGGCCAGGTTAGAGGGCCAAAGCGCTCTTCTGAAGTTAGAGAGGGTGTCTGCCCACCGCGACGGAACCAAGCGATGCCCAACACAACAGTCAAACCTGCCGCTAAGATATTGATAGCCAAACCACTGACGACCTGATCACCTCGGTGAGTGATACAGGCAAAACCATGCAGTAACGCCATCATAATTGAGACCAATATGGCAGCAAGCAGACCTAACCATACCGAACCCGTTACAGCCGTCATTGCCGCCGCCGCAAAGGCACCCGCTAGCATCTTGCCCTCTAAGCCGATATCTACAATACCCGAGCGCTCTGAAAAGAGACCCGCCATGGCACATAAAATTAACGGTGCCGCCAGACGAAGTGTGGAATCTAATGCAGAGATTAACTGAACAGAAAACTCCATTATCGCTCCTCCTGACTTGAGCGGGAAACCAATGCAAAGAGTCGTTCCAGCGGTCCACGCATCATGTAGGCCAGAGCACCGCAGAACAGAATGACCAAGCCTTGAATCACCACAACAAGATCACGTGTGATGGTTGAAAACTCAAACGCCAACTCTGCCCCACCCTGAAATAGCGCGCCAAACAGCAAGCTAGCAATGATAATACCCAAAGGATGATTGCGCCCCATCAAGGCGACAGCGATGCCAGTAAACCCAGCACCAGAGACGAAGTCTAAACCGACACGCTCTTGTGCCCCCATCACCTCATTGATTGCGACCAATCCGGCCAAAGAGCCTGAAATCATCATCGCAATGACGACCATTCGTTTTGGATTGATTCCGCTATAGACCGCAGCTGACTCATTGAAACCGATCATGCGAATGGCATAGCCCCAACGAGTTTTCCAAATAAGCACCCAGACAAACAGACAAGCCAATAGTGCAACAAAAAGAGACAGATTAAGCGGCGTTTGAGTAATCTTGATCCCAAAAAACGCAAAGAACTCATGCATCAGCGGCAGTGTCGATTCGGGAGCAATCGCTCGTGTCTCTGGTGACATGGAACCCGGTTGAATCAGCACATTCACCAATAGATAGACCATCAATGCAGACGCAATGAAGTTGAACATAATGGTAGTAATCACCACATGACTACCGCGATAAGCTTGCAAATAGCCGGGTATAAACGCCCAAGCAGCACCAAATAAGGATCCAGCAATAATGGCCAGAGGTAGCAGAGCCCACCATGGCAAAAGATGATCTAAAGCGAGACAGATCAGTCCCACACCTAAACCACCTATATACGCCTGCCCCTCCCCACCGATATTGAATAGCCCCGCATGGAATGCGACGGCTACCGCCAAACCGGTAAAGATAAAGTTGGTTGTGTAGTAGAGCGTATAGCCAACCCCTTCATCGTATCCAAAGGCGCCACGAATAAGTACTTGCACCGCCTCTAATGGGCTTTCACCAATCAGAGCCACCACAACACCGGCTGACAAAAACGCCAACAAGACATTGATTAACGGAATTAGTCCAATGTCTGCCCAAGCAGGGAGCTTTGCACGACGACTCATGATTGCCCCCCCTGCTGAGCCATTTGATCACCGCTTCTTGAGCTGGACATCATTAACCCTAACGAGCGCGCATCGGTTTCTGAAGCCAACACATTACCCACGATGCGCCCTTCTGACATCACCAGCACTCGATCACACAACGACAGGATCTCTTCTAACTCTACAGAGACGACTAACACAGCACTTCCTTGATCACGCAGCGCAACAATCTGCTGATGTATAAACTCGATCGCACCGATATCGACGCCACGTGTCGGTTGTCCCACCAGTAACACTTTAGGTCTAGCGTTCATCTCACGTGCGATACAGAGTTTCTGTTGATTACCGCCAGAGAAACTGGCCGATTTGAGATTGGGATCCACTGGGCGCACATCAAAGGTACTCATTAACTCCTGACAGTGCTCAGTGATGGCAGAGCGATTTTGCAAAATCGAGCCATTGAACTCCGGCTCATCTTGAAAGCCCATGATGGCCGTCTCTTCTGCGCTAAACGCACCCACCATGCCATCACGGTGCCGATCCTCTGCCACATGTCCGACGCCGAGGTGACGAATCTGTTTAGGCGTCATTTGATGCTGAGCATCAATGCAGACACCTTCAATATTAATCTGCCCTTGCTGCACATCGAGCATACCTGACAACAGACCTAGAAGTTCTGTTTGACCATTACCAGACACTCCGGCAACACCGACGATTTCTCCCGCATTCACCGTGAACGACACATCGTCCAAACGAGGCACATTGGTGTCATCACGCCAGGTTAGCGAATCTACTTTAAGAAGCGCTGCGCCCGGGTTTGCTTCTTGTTTATCTACCCGTAACAGAACCTTACGGCCGACCATAAGCTCAGCAAGTGCTTCACGGCTGGTCTCCGCCGTGTTAACGGTCGCCACCATGGCCCCAGCTCGCATAACAGAGACCTGATCACTGATCGCAATCACCTCTTGCAGCTTATGGGTAATCAGTAGAATGCTGACACCCTGTGATTTCAGTGTCTTTAAAATCGCAAAGAGTTGATCAACCTCCTGAGGGGTTAAAACACCAGTAGGTTCGTCAAGAATCAGAATTTTGGCGTCACGATAGAGCGCTTTAAGAATCTCTACACGCTGCTGCAAACCGACTGGAAGATGTGAAACCACCGCATCCAGATCGACATTCAGCCCATAACGGTCTGAGATCTCTTGCAGTTTTTTACGTGCTTTAGCGAGTGAATGCGTTAAAGACCAGCTACCTTCAGCGCCCAGCACGATATTCTCAAGCACCGTGAAATTATCCACCAACATGAAGTGTTGATGGACCATGCCAATCCCTAGCTCGATAGCGCGTTTCGAGTCAGTGATACTGACCACTTTGCCATCCACATAGATAGAACCACTATCGGCCTCGTAAAACCCATAGAGGATACTCATCAGTGTCGACTTTCCGGCACCGTTTTCACCAACGATGGCGTGTATCTCACCTTTAACGACATTCAGATCAACGTCGACATTGGCTTTGACGGCACCGAAGTGTTTATTAATCTTCGCTAACTGAATTGAATAAGAAACAGGATCCCGATTGGGATCCTGTATAGGTTGTGCCACCACTCGGTTAGACCTCTATCTTAGTCGAGTGCTGGACAGCTGTTGTCACTCATGTAGTCGTGAACTTTGATTTCACCAGCGATGATCGCTTTTTTCGCAGCTTCAACAGCCGATTTCATCTCAGCGGTGATCAGCGCTTCGTTGTGCTCATCAAGTGCCCAATCGACACCGCCCTGCGCTAGACCAAGCGCTTGGAAACCCGCTTGCCAAGTGCCATCCTGCATCGCTTTAAGCGAGTTATACGCCGCTACATCAACACGCTTAACCATAGAGGTTAGCATCGTACCTGGCTGCAGGTAGTTCTGGTTAGAGTCGACACCAATTGCGTATTTGCCAGAGTCAGCCGCAGCTTGGTAGACACCAACGCCCGTACCGCCCGCTGCTGCATAGACAACATCAGAACCACGGTCGAACTGACTAACAGCCAGCTCAGCACCTTTCGCTGGGTCATTCCAAGCGCTTGGCGTCGTACCGGTCATGTTACGAA
Organism: Marinobacterium sp. xm-a-152; assembly: GCF_013282965.1. Lineage (NCBI taxonomy): Bacteria > Pseudomonadati > Pseudomonadota > Gammaproteobacteria > Oceanospirillales > Oceanospirillaceae > Marinobacterium > Marinobacterium sp. xm-a-152. Next base: position 10,505 of record NZ_WBYI01000005.1, read on the forward strand.
TCACGTTGATATCTTTGTTAACGTACTGAGCACCTTGAGCATAACCACACTCAAATTTACGAATCAGTGGGATATCCATACCACCGACAAAGCTGACAGTTCCTGTTTCTGATTTCATTGCGGCAAGCATACCGACAAGGAATGAACCCTCGTGCTCATTGAAGACAACAGACTGAACGTTTGGCTTATCAACCACCATATCGATCAGAGTGATGCGTGCATCTGGAAACTCACCGGCCACTTTATCAACGGCCGCAGCTTGGGCGAAGCCAACGCTGATGATTGGATTAGCACCACGCTGCGCAAAACGACGGATCGCCTGTTCACGCTGTGATGCATTAGTCACCTCGAACTCACGGTAGTTAACACCGCTCTCCTCTTTAAATCGCTCCATGCCGTTATAAACAGACTGGTTAAACGATTTATCGAACTTACCACCCATGTCAAAAACAACAGCTGGATTTAGGTCTGCCGCTTGAGCCGATGCTGAAGCTACCGCTACTGAAAGAGCGAGTGTTTTCAAAACTACACGTTTCATTATTGGTGTTCCTTATTTGTGATCGAAGTTTGATTGGTCATCAGAAATCTGGACCGATCAGTCAACCTTATCCCTAAACAGAGAGGCAAACAAGTCTATTTTTAGACAAAAAAAATCCCAGCAAACGCTGGGATTTTCGAAGTATGAAATGCGTTAAACGCTCAGTACTTTCTCACCGCGAGCAATACCGGATACGCCCGAACGAACCACTTCAAGGATCGATGCGGTACCTAAGGCTGCAATAAAGGCATCCAGCTTAGCCGAATCACCAATCAACTGAACGGTGTAAGTATTCGGCGTCACATCGATGATGTGGCCACGGAAGATATCCGCAGTACGCTTAATCTCTGCACGCATCTGACCATTTGCTTTCAGCTTGATCATCATAACTTCACGTTCGATGTGATCGCCTTCCGATAGGTCAACAACCTTCACGACGTCGATTAGCTTGTTCAACTGCTTAGTGATCTGCTCTACAACACGGTCATTACCGATGGTTGTCACCGTCAAACGAGACAGTGTTGGATCTTCAGTTGGAGCTACCGTGAGCGATTCAATGTTGTAGTTGCGCTGTGAGAACAGGCCAACAACACGTGACAGTGCACCGGGTTCGTTCTCTAGGAGAACTGAAATGATATGACGCATCGTTTAAGTCCTCTCCGTTTTGTTCAACCACATATCACGCATAGAGCCACGTGGAACCTGCATTGGGTAGACGTGCTCAAATGGATCTACATAGATGTCCATAAAGACTAGACGATCTTTCATGGCGAACGCTTCACGCATTGCGCCTTCTAGATCTTCGTAACGCTCCACCTTCATACCGACGTGACCGTAGGATTCAACCAGTTTGATAAAGTCTGGTAGTGACTTCATGTAAGACTGCGAGTGACGTGACTCATAGTTCATATCTTGCCACTGGCGAACCATACCCAACGACTGGTTATTGAGGTTGATGATTTTCACTGGCAGATCGTACTGTTTACAAGTCGATAGCTCTTGGATATTCATCTGAATAGAGCCCTCACCGGTAACACAGGCAACGTCAGCTTCAGGGAAGTTCAACTTAACCCCCATCGCAGCCGGAAGACCAAAGCCCATGGTGCCTAGGCCGCCAGAGTTAATCCAACGATTTGGCTTGTTGAACTTGTAGTACTGAGCCGCAAACATCTGGTGCTGACCAACGTCAGAACAGACGAACGCATCGCCGTTAGTCACTTTAGAGAGCATCTCGATAACCTGCTGAGGCTTCATCTTGTCGCCTAGCTCAAAACGGCCACCGTGGCGCTGACGCCACTCATCGATCTGTTTCCACCAGTTTGCGATCGCTTCAGCATCTGGCTGAGTCTTCGCTTCAGCCACCAACTCAAGCATCTCTTTAAGAACCGCTTTAGCAGGACCTACAATCGGCACATCCACATCGATCGTCTTAGAGATCGACGCAGGATCGATATCGATGTGTGCAATGCGCGCTGTTGGACAGAACTTATCAGTACCATTGGTAACACGGTCATCGAATCGTGCACCCACCGCAAGAATGAAGTCTGAGTGGTGCATTGCCATGTTGGCTTCGTAACTACCGTGCATACCCAACATGCCCAATGATTGACGATCAGTACCTGGGTAGCCGCCAAGACCCATTAGGGTATTAGTCACTGGGTAGTTAAGCTCTTGAGCCAGTTTAACCAGCTCTTCGCTTGCGTCACCCATAATGACACCACCACCGGTGTAGATCACAGGACGCTTAGCCGCAAGCAACATATCAACGGCTTTCTTAATCTGACCGCTGTGGCCACGGCTGATAGGGCCGTAAGAGCGCATTTTCACGTTTGCTGGATAGTCGTATGGGTAACGCTCAGTTGGCGTCGTCATATCCTTAGGGATATCCACAACCACTGGACCTGGACGACCGCTCTGTGCAATGTGGAATGCCTTCTTGATAATCGAAGGGATATCCTCTGGACGTTGCACACTGAAGCTGTGTTTAACGATCGGACGAGAGATGCCTAGCATATCCGTCTCTTGGAATGCGTCCTCACCGATCAGGTAGCTCATAACCTGACCTGTAATCACGACCATTGGAATAGAATCCATGTAAGCCGTTGCGATACCAGTAACCGCATTCGTAGCACCTGGGCCAGAAGTTACTAGCGCAACACCGGCTTTATTGGTTGCACGAGCGTAGGCATCCGCCATGTGTGTTGCTGCCTGTTCGTGACGAACAAGAATGTGCTCAACTTCATCCTGTTGGAAGATCGCATCGTAAACGTGTAGCAATGCGCCACCAGGATAGCCGTAGATGTACTTAACGCCTTCATCACGAAGAGCGCGTACGACCATTTCCGCACCTGAAAGTAGTTCCACCTTTTTACCCTCAATATTGTGTTGTCTATTCAACACTCTGTCTTTGTCTGATTCATGAATGAGTGGGTGCAGCGCCAGCGGGATTGTCCGCCAAAACGTCATCAATACGGGTGTGCGCTAACACAAAAAGCACTCGATACCACTGAAACAAGGATCTCTCTATCAGCAGCGTTAGACCTGAGCTGGGTAATGCTTAGTAAGCCTTTTAAACGTCTGCTATACGCGGGGTTATTTGCATATAACAGGAAGCTTTAAATTTTCGCACTGCAGCGCAGTAACTTCAACCGTCGTGGCGGCTAAATTGTCTAAAAAAAGAGCAACTTTTCAACGATTTCGACAATTTCACAAAAATCCGTCCTCCTGCTAGCGCGACTTCATTGTGCGAGTTATAGTTCAAGGAGGTCATAGGGAGAAAAACAATGGTTTCGATTTCCGATGTAAAACAGAAAGATCGCGTTATTGAAGAGCTGGTTCGCTTCACTCGAAAGGTACTGATGGAGCCTGAAATTTGTTCTACCGCCAAAGAGATTGCGCGCAAGCATATGGGCCAAGAGAATGCAGTTCAGTTAATCGCTGATGAGCTCAACGACACCACCAGCGTTCACATTGGTTTAGAGCGCAGCGAAGCCGATGAGCTATTCATTGAGTTGCTGATTGAAGTGGTAAAAGATGAGCAGGCGCTTTACTAGCCCAGCTCTTTTCTAAATTAACCTCTTAAGGGGCCTGTTTCAGCCAACGAAGCGTCATCTCTGGCGCTTCTGCGTTGAGCTGAGCCAACACACCCGGTAGCAGCTCTTCCAACTGCTGATCGAATTGCCAAGGGGGATTGATCAGCAACATTCCAGATCCGTACATACCCCGCTCTTTGGGCTCTGCCACGATAAACTGTGAATCCAACACTCCAACATCCGGCAGCTGTCGAACCATCGCCTTCAGCATATTCTCATGGCGGTTAGCTGCCAGCAGTGGATACCAGACAGCAATTTGACCATTGGGCCAGCGTTTCATTGCCTCTCCGACAAAGCTCGCCACCTGTTGATACTCCTCTTTCACCTCATAAGCGGGGTCGATCAATAGAAGTCCTCGATTAGGTTTAGGGGGGAGTAGTGATAAGACTCCTTCATAGCCATCTCGGTGGTGCACCCCAACATTGGCAAACAGGCGCATATTGCGCTTTAACTCTTTAACCTCTTGTGGGTGCAGTTCCATTAGATGAATCTGATCCAGCTCACGTGTATTTAGGGCCGTCAGTGTCGGTGATCCAGGGTAGTGAAGAAGCTGATCAGATTGAGACACTTCAGCGATGACTGACAGGTACTGCTGAACAGCTTCCGGCTGTTTTTGCCCCCACAGCTTGGCCACCCCATCACGAAACTCACCGGTCTTCTGCGCCTGCTCTGACGAGAGGTCATATAACCCACGACCCGAGTGCGTCTCTAAATAGCTCCAAGGTTTCGCCTTTTTATTGAGCGCATTCAGTAGAAGTTGAAGGGTGAGATGTTTGTGAACATCGGCAAAGTTTCCGGCGTGAAAGCCGTGTTGATAGCTAAGCAAGGAGGTGCCTCAAAATTTGGTAGAAGCGCAATGATAGCGGTTTAAATAGCGGTTTCACAATAACGGGGTCTGACAGAAGGCCAGACCCCGATTTAGCACCGTAGTAGAGCTAGCGGAAGGTGAATTCACCGTCCGCCACATCGACCGCAATTTCAGCTCCAGGCATGAAGTCGCCTGCCAATAGACGCTGCGCCAATGGGTTTTCGATCCACTGCTGAATCGCACGTTTGAGTGGCCTTGCACCATAAATTGGCTCAAAACCGACCTCCACCAACTTATCCATGGCCGTTGATGTCAACTTGAGTCCCAGATCATGCTCAGCAAGGCGTTTACGCAGACGCTCCAACTGAATGGTTGCGATGCCTGCCACCTGCTCTTTGCGCAAGCTGTGGAACACGACAACTTCGTCGATACGGTTGATCACTTCCGGTCTAAAGTGGGTACCCACCACTTCCATGACCGCACCTTTCATCTGCTCATAATCCTGATCATCGCTGTAACCCGCGATCAGATCCGAGCCTAGGTTCGAGGTCATCACCACGATGGTATTGCGGAAATCGACGGTACGACCCTGACCATCAGTCAAACGACCATCTTCTAACACCTGCAACAGGATATTGAAGACATCGGGATGCGCCTTTTCGACCTCGTCTAACAGTAGGACTGAGTAAGGCTTGCGACGAACCGCTTCGGTTAGATAACCGCCCTCTTCATAACCTACATAGCCTGGAGGTGCACCAATCAATCGAGCAACCGAATGTTTCTCCATGAACTCTGACATGTCGATGCGCACCATCGCCTCTTCGGTATCAAACAGATAGCTGGCTAGCGCTTTACACAGCTCAGTTTTACCAACACCAGTAGGGCCTAAAAATAGGAAGCTACCGTTCGGGCGATTCGGATCAGCCAGACCTGCTCTTGAGCGGCGCACCGCATTCGAGACGGCTTCAACCGCCTCACCCTGACCGACGACTCGCTTGTGCAGCTCTTGCTCCATGCGCAGCAGTTTGTCACGCTCGCCCTCGAGCATTTTATTGACTGGAATACCGGTCCAGCGTGAGACCACTTCAGCCACCTCCTCTTCGGTGACTTTATTGCGCAACAACTCCGTTTGAGCCTCAGATTCATCTTCGCTATCGGCCGCTTGCAATTGCGCCTCTAACTCTGGAATCTTGCCGTACTGTATCTCTGACATTTTCGCCAGATCGCCTGCACGACGTGCCTGCTCCATCTCGATACGGGCCTGGTCTAACTGCTCTTTAATCTGCTGAGAACCCTGCAGTACCGCTTTATCCGCCTTCCAGATCTCTTCTAGATCTGAGTACTCTTTCTCTAGAGCACTGATGGTCTCTTCGAGCTCTTCTAAGCGTTTTTTAGCCGCTGAATCCTTCTCTTTTTTCAGCGCCTCACGCTCCATCTTCAACTGAATTAGACGACGCTCCAGACGGTCCATCTCTTCCGGTTTGGAGTCCATCTCCATACGGATACGGGATGCCGCCTCATCGATCAGATCGATCGCTTTATCAGGCAACTGACGATCGGTGATGTAGCGTTGACTCAGCTTTGCAGACGCGATGATCGCAGAATCAGTGATGTCGACGCCGTGGTGTACTTCGTAGCGCTCTTTAAGACCACGTAGAATCGCAATCGTATCCTCTTCACTCGGCTCATCAACAATCACCTTCTGGAAGCGACGCTCAAGCGCTGCGTCCTTCTCTACATACTGACGATACTCATCCAGAGTAGTCGCGCCCACACAGTGCAGCTCACCGCGTGCTAATGCAGGCTTCAGCATGTTACCGGCATCCATCGCACCGTCGCCCTTACCGGCACCGACCATGGTGTGAAGCTCATCGATAAACAGAATGATTTGCCCTTCCTGCTTAGAGAGCTCATTAAGGACCGCCTTCAATCGCTCCTCGAATTCACCGCGGAACTTTGCACCGGCTATTAGAGATCCCATATCGAGCGACAGCACTCGCTTATGTTTCAGCCCCTCTGGCACTTCGCCGTTGATGATCCGTTGCGCGAGGCCCTCAACGATGGCGGTTTTACCTACGCCCGGCTCACCAATCAGTACAGGGTTGTTTTTCGTGCGACGCTGGAGCACTTGAATGGTGCGACGAATCTCATCATCGCGCCCAATCACCGGATCAAGCTTGCCGCTCTCTGCCCGCTCTGTTAAATCAACACAGTATTTATCCAGAGCTTGACGGCTCTCTTCTGCATTAGGATCCATCACCGCTTCACCTCCCCTTACCGCATTAATCGCTTCAACCAGTTTCTCTTGTGTAAGACCCGCAGCCTGCAAGACTTTCCCGGCATCACCTTTATCACTCAGCATAGCCAGTATGACGAGCTCACTCGCCACGAACTGATCGCCGCGCTGCTGAGCGAGTTTGTCGGTTAGATTGAATAGACGAGCCATATCTTGAGATAGGCGAATATCACCATCGGGCGAACTGACCACTGGCAGTCGCTCAAGCGCCTCACCCACTTTACGGGTTAACTGCGGCAGCTCCGCACCAGCCTGCTTGAGCAGGGGACGAATTGATCCACCACTCTGATCGATCAACGCAGCGAGCAGGTGGATAGGTTCAATCTGATTATGATCCTTACCGACGGCCAATGACTGAGCATCTGACAGTGCTTCCTGCAATTTTGAAGTAAATTTATCTGGGCGCATCTTAGCCTCCACTGATAGCGGCCTCCCGAAGCAAGGCCTATGAATGTTCCTATCTTTTATGTGAGGGTAAGTCTGACTATTTCAAGGGGCTTAATAAAACTTTTACGACATTATTTTAACTATTTAACACCTCTCTATTTGACGCGCGGTAACTCTAACCAACTGGTGGTGTAACGCGGAGAGAGCATTTCACGCTTCATATCCCAAGGATTTCGGTCGATACGACGGGCAAACTGTACACGACCTGTTTTATAGTTAATCTGATCCAGGGTAGTCATCAACGCTTCACTGCGACTCTCCCCGTCCGCACAAAATAGCGTCTGCTGCTGAAGCTTTGGATCGTAAAAGTCGCTCAACATCACACCCGCTTTGGCAAACTGATAACCACCTAACCAGATACGCTCTATCAGGCGCATCGAAGCGGCCAATAGCTGTCGCGTATCATCCGTTGGCTCTACCAGTCGTTCGCTGGTGGAGTTGGCATACTGCGGCTGACTCTTTGCAAACGGACTGGTGCGCAAAAAGACCTGCAGATGCTGAGCCACCTGCCCCTCTTTACGCAGCTTCTCTGCAGCACGAGTAATAAAACCGGCAATCGCTTTGCGCATCTCCGCTAGCTCGGTGATGCGTTCACCAAAGGAGCGCGACACGACAATCTGCTTCTTGACCGGCGGGGTATCGTCAAAGGGGATACAAGAGACCCCGTTAAGTTCAGACACCGTCCGTTCCAACACAACCGAGAAGTGTTTTCGTATCCATTTAGGGTCAGCATCGGCAAGATCCAATGCACTCTTAATGCCCATCGACTCCAGACGTTGACTGATACGACGTCCGACACCCCAGACATCACCTACCTCGGTCATCGCCATCAACTTACGCTGTCGTTCGACCTCGGTTAGATCAACAACACCGCCCGTAGAGAGGTACTTTTTGGCCCCCTGATTGGCCAACTTCGCCAAGGTTTTAGTGGTCGATATGCCAACGCATACCGGTATACCAACCTCTTTCTCCACTTTGCTTTTAGTGAAACGACCAAACTCCAACAGTGAGTAGTTCTTCTGCAGCCCCGACAGATCCATAAAGGCTTCGTCGATTGAGTAGACAAACACTCGCGGGGCGATCGATTCCAGCGTATTCATAACACGCGCAGAGATATCACCGTAGAGTGTGTAGTTTGACGAGAAGGTGCAGATACCGTGCTGCTCTATCAGCTCTTCAATCTGAAACCGGGGCACTCCCATTTTGACGCCTAGGGCTTTCACCTCGGCACTGCGCGCAACAGCACAACCATCATTATTAGAGAGCACCACCATCGGCACTCCCTGCAGGTCTGGACGAAACAGTCGCTCGCAAGAGACATAGAAGTTATTGCAATCGACCAGCGCGATCACTTGCGACACTACTTCAACACCCTGACAACACTGACCACCACACCAAACACCTGCAGCTCACTCCCCTCTTTTAACTCGATGGGCGAGTAGCGTCGATTCTGTGGAACCAGACGCACGCGTGGACGTAGCTGCAGCGTCTTCACCGTCATCTCACCGCTGACACTGGCAATCACCACGTCACCATGCTGAGCGGTCAGCGATCGATCGACCACCAAGACATCCCCCTTGTAGATACCCACACCGTCCATAGAGTCACCATCGACACGGACGAAATAGGTGGCATTGGGGTGCTTAATGCAGAGCTCATTAAGACTCAACGTCTTATCAATATAATCTTGAGCCGGTGATGGAAACCCAGCCGGAACACTCTCTGTATAGAAAGGAATTTTTAAATGGTCAGCGGTAAGATCGACCGCATCAGCTATCTGCGTAATCGCCATCGTTAATACCTAATCAATCGATATATACTGTATGGATAAACAGTATATATCGACTACTAAAAATTAGGCAATCTGATTATCGGATTTTATGAGTTGAGTGAGGCTTGCAGCTCTGACACGAGAGTCTCGACCAGCTGCGCAGCGGGCATGGATCTCGCCAACCCAGCACCCGTGCCAGCCCAGTGTGCGGCATACCCCTCGTCGCCCTGTGCAGCAGCGGCTGTAGCCAACTGCTTCATCGCATCATAGGTCAGAGGGTAATCGGGAATATCCTCTCTGTTGTCAGGCTCAATCTCTGTATGGGCTCGATTGATAATGCCGCGAGCCGGTCGACCGGAGATGGCTGATGTGATCTCGGTGTTAACCGCAGCGCCACGACTTAGATTGGCTCGATATCCAGCATTGGCCGAAGATTCAGGGCAGAGCACAAAGGCTGTTCCCATCTGCACAGCCACAGCGCCAGCACTCAACGCGGCGGCAATATCAGCCCCTGTCATAATGCCGCCTGCGGCAATAATTGGCTGTTCAACAAAAGAGGCCAACTGAGTGACCAGATCCATTGTCATTAGCCGTGAATCCTGGTGAGGATCGAAGAGACCGCGATGCCCACCTGCCTCAACACCCTGAGCCACCAAAGCATCAACACCCGCAGCAATCGCTAACTGCGCTTCGCTCAACGAGGTGACACAGGCCAGCGTCAGGACACCCCTGTTTTGTAACTGCTTAATCCAAGCGGCCTCGGGCAGACCAAAGTGAAAGCTGACAACCGCAGGCTGCTCTTCTAACAGCACCGCCAACATATTGGGATCATCTAGGAAGCTTAGGTAGATCTCATTCAATTGAGCGGGTGGATTCGCGCCGAAACGATCAAAATGCGGAGTTAGGCGCTCAATCCACGCTTGCTCGACCTGAGCACTACGCTGAGGTTGCTGATGGCAAAACAGATTGACGTTGAACGGTTGATCCGTCAAAGCCCGCGTTCTCTGGATCAATTGACGCGCGGTATCAGCATTAACAGCTCCAACCGCAATAGAGCCCAACGCCCCTGCATTAGAGACCGCCGCGGCCAGTTCAGGTGTCGACACACCCGCCATCGGCGCCTGAATAATAGGATGGGTAATACCGAGCCCAGCCAAACCGGAGCTATTCATCATCGTCCATCCAAATTAGGCTAGCCATACGCCCCGTTTGAGCTTGGCGACGGTAAGAGAAAAAGCGCTCTGAATCGGTGTAAGTACATAAACCGCCGCCAAAAATCTGGCGAACACCGGCTCTGTTTAGACGCAATCGAGCTAGGCGGTAGATATCGGCCATCCAGCGTTCATTATGCGAGGGGCTGGGCTTAAACGCGTCAGGCGACTGGGCCAGATCGTCGACGAAACGGTCATACACCTCCTGACCCACTTCAAACGCATCGGGACCAATCGCCGGCCCCATCCACACCATGACCTCAGACGGATCATCAAACTGCGAAAGAGTCTGCTCTAACACACCTTCCGCTAAACCACGCCAGCCGGCATGCGCAGCTGCCACTTTGCTACCTGATCGATTAGTAAATAGTACAGGCAAGCAGTCTGCCGTCATGATGACGCACGCAACGCCCGCCTCTGTTGTGTAGCAGGCGTCCGCTTGACGAATCTGTTGATCTGGGAACGCCTCAACCACTTCAACACCGTGAACCTGCTTCAGCCACTGTGCCGGTTTCACTAGAGAGAGTGAATTCAGAAGAGACTGACGGTTATCCAAAACGGCTTGGGGGTCATCCCCAACGTGATCACCTAAATTAAGCTGATCAAACGGCGCTGAGCTGACACCACCCTGGCGCGTCGTACAGAGTGCTTTAATGTTCGGCGGTGCCGGCCAGTCAGCCCAGATTAAGTTCATAGCTCGTAATCGTATTTCGTCGCATCTTTATCAAGAACGCTCAGCAGGCGCTGCATATCGTCTGGAAGATCGATCTCCCAGCTGCAGTGTTCACCGGTGTAAGGGTGCCAAAGCTCCAACTTTTTCGCATGCAGCGCTTGGCGACGAAACCCTTTCAACGTCTGCACCATACGCTCGCTGCAGTTCTTTGGCAGACGGAAACGACCACCGTAGAGTGGATCGCCGACCAATGGATATTTAATGTGCGCCATGTGAACGCGAATCTGGTGCGTACGACCTGTCTCAAGCTTCAGGCGAATGTGAGTGTGTGAACGAAACTTCTTCAACACGCGGTAGTGTGTGATCGCCTCTTTACCCAGCCCCACAACCGCCATTTTAAGACGGTTCTTACTGTGTCGACCCATCGGCTCATCAACGGTACCACCACCAATCATGACACCCTGAACAACCGCTTCGTATTCGCGACCCATCGAACGCTCTTGTAGCTGCTCAACCAGATCTGTTTGCGCTTGAATCGTTTTAGCCACAACCATCAGGCCGGTTGTCTCACGATCAAGGCGATGCACAATACCGGCCCGCGGTACCTGAGCTACCTCTGGGGCGTGATGCAACAGAGCATTCAACAGTGTTCCTTCGGCATGACCCGACGCAGGGTGTACCACCAAACCCGAGGGTTTGTTCAGCACAAGAATGTGTTCATCTTCAAACACGATATCGAGCGGGATATCCTCACCCTTATGCTCTTCAATGACTGCGATTTGAGCGTCGACGACAATCTTTTCACCACCGGTCAGCTTGTCGCGCGTACGCAGCACTTTGCCATCAACGGTCAACTCCCCCTCTTTTATCCACCCCTGCAGGCGTGAACGGGAGTAGTCGGGAAAGATCTGCGCAACGGCTTGATCGAGTCGTTTACCGTAGAGTTCATCGGGTACAACGGCTTCAAGGTGAATATGTTCTGACATTATTGCTCTATCTGGCTCTAAGAGTGTTTTGGTGAGCTAAGCTCTGTGTTTAAATAAGGAATATTGAATAGTATATCTCAATAGAGATCGCAGCGCTGAACCGCTGTGCATAGATTAGGATGTAAACATGCGTTTTAACCGACTGATTCCCGCTCTTTTCGCTGCCACCCTACTGGTGGGTTGTAGTAGCAATGGGGAGAAAATAGAGCCAGATGTTCCTGAGGAGCAGCTCTATGAAGAGGCGCTAAGTGCAATTGATGCGGGCAATAACCAGCTCGCGATCGAGAAACTACAACTTCTTGAAGCGCGCTACCCATTTGGCCGTTACTCTGAACAGTCACAGCTAGAGTTGATCTACGCACACTTTAGAATGAACCAAAACACCTCTGCTGCAGCCGCAGCCGATCGATTCATTCGTCTGCACCCTAATCACGACAACGTCGACTACGCCTACTACATGAAAGGGTTAAGCGCCTTTGAAGCCGAGCGCTCTTTCTTTGCTAAATACCTACCCATTGATGTGGCTCAGCGTGATCCAGGTGCAGCACGCGACTCGTTCGACAGTTTTACAACCTTGATTAACCGCTTCCCAGACAGCGAGTACGCCGCCGACGCGCAACGTCGTATGCAGTACCTCAAAAACCGTCTAGCCACCTACGAAATCCACGTCGCACTCTACTACATGAAACGTCAAGCATGGCTGGCAGCCGCAAACCGTGGTCGTTACGTGGTTGAGAACCTACAAGAGACTCCGGCAACACCGGATGCCTTGGCAATCATGGCAGAAGCTTACACTGAGCTTGGACTGACTGAACTGGCCGCTGATGCGAGTACTGTCTTGGCAACCAACTTCCCTGACTACCAGGTTCGCTCATTCAAAGCACCACGCAATGATCTGATCTACACCGCAAGCTTTGGCCTGCTCGGTGAAGGGACAGAACTGGCGGAGCCGATTCAACCAACCAGCTCACTGGCTCAACCGGTGCGTGCCGATGAAGCGCCAGCGACAGAGGCGACTGACACATCAGAGCAAGCAGATGAGGAGCGTTCTCTATTCGATCGCATCACCTTCGGACTGTTCGAATAGTCAGAAAAAAGATAGAAGAAAGGCGACCATTAGGTCGCCTTTTTTATGCGTTCGACACTCTAAATTGAGTGGCTAACAGTGGGTGGCTTAGCCAACCCACTTACGTGCATTACGGAACATACGCATCCATGCACCATCTTCACTCCAATGATCTGGAGCCCAAGAGTTCTGTACGGCACGGAACACTCGCTCTGGGTGAGGCATCATGATGGTGACACGACCGTCGGCAGAGGTAACACCGGTAATCCCCTCTGGTGAACCGTTCGGGTTCGCTGGGTAGTTCTGCGTCAATTCGCCGCGGTTATTTACATAACGCAACGCCACGGTACCTGAACCACTTAGATTAGCCAGATGCGACGCATCGGCAAATTCAGCGCGACCTTCGCCATGTGCAACAGCGATTGGCATACGCGAACCTTCCATACCCGCTAGGAACAGTGAGTTCGATTTCTGCACTTCAACCATCGCCACACGAGCTTCAAACTGCTCAGACTCATTGCGCACAAAGTGTGGCCACAGCTCAGCACCTGGAATCAGTTCGTGTAGGTTAGAGAGCATCTGACAACCGTTACAGACACCCAGTGCGAAGCTGTCTTGGCGCTCGAAGAAGGCACTGAATTGATCACGCGCACGGTCATTAAACAGAACCGATTTCGCCCAACCTTCACCTGCTCCCAGTACGTCACCGTAAGAGAAACCACCACAAGCGACCAAGCCTTTGAAGCGATCCAGCTCAATACGACCCGCAAGGATGTCACTCATGTGAACATCAACCGTATTGAAGCCAGCGCGATCAAACGCGGCAGCCATCTCAATTTGACCATTAACGCCCTGCTCACGCAGAACAGCCATCTCTGGACGAACCCCAGTAGAGATAAAGGGTGCGGCAACATCTTCATTCACATCGAACGAAAGGTCAGCATTCAGACCAGGATCTTCAGCATCCAACAGCGCGTCAAACTCCTGCTTGGCACAGTCTGAGTTATCACGTAGCGATTGCAGCTGGTAAGAGGTCTCTGCCCACCAACGCTGCAGTGTCACTCGGCTTTCAGAGTAGACCTCTTCATCATCGAAACTGATGTTCAACAGATCATCAGGATTCAAAGCACCAACCACTGATGCGATCTCACCGATACCAGCCGCATTCAACTCAGTCAGTACCTGTTCTGTATCTTCACGCTTAACCTGAACGACCGCACCGAGCTCTTCCGCAAACAGCGCCGCTGCAATTTCAGACTTATCAGATGCTAGAAGATCTAAACTCAAGTCAACACCAGTGCGACCAGCAAACGCCATCTCTGCAATGGTCGCTAGGAGGCCACCGTCTGAACGGTCGTGGTAAGCCAGCAGTAAACCTTGCTCATTCAGGCCTTGAATGGCGGCAAAGAAGGTAGAGAACTGATCCGCATCATCAAGATCTGGAACATCAGCGCCCACTTCGTTAAATACCTGCGCTAGTGCCGATAGGCCCAAGCGGTTTTTACCCTGCCCAAGATCCAACAAGATCAGATCCGTTTCACCTTGATCCGTGCGAAGCTCAGGTGTCAGTACACGGCGAACATCAGAGACGGGTGCAAAGCCAGAGATCACCAATGAGAGTGGTGATGTCACAGATTTCTGCTCATCAGCATCCTGCCATACAGTACGCATCGACATCGAGTCTTTACCCACTGGAATCGTAATACCCAGTTCAGGACACAACTCCATACCTACCGCGCGAACGGTATCGTACAGCTTCTCATCTTCACCAGGGTGACCTGCAGCACACATCCAGTTGGCTGACAGCTTCACATCACTTAGGGCTTCAATCGGTGTGCCAGCAAGGTTGGTGAGTGTCTCACCAATCGCCATACGACCAGATGCAGGGCCATCAACCACAGCCAGTGGTGTACGCTCACCCATTGCCATCGCTTCACCGGTGTAACCGACAAAGCCTGTCGAGGTTACTGCACAGTCGGCAACAGGTACCTGCCAAGGTCCAACCATCTGATCACGAACAACCTGACCAGTAATCGAGCGGTCACCAATGGTGATCAAGAAAGATTTAGAGGCAACTGCTGGCAGCTTGAGAACACGTTCAACCGCTTCAGCCAGTTTAATGTTGCTGCTATCAAACGCAGGCACTTCGTACTGTGCGCGAGTAACCGAACGGTGCATTTTAGGCGGTTTACCAAAGAGCACGCTCATTGGTAGATCAACCGGTTTATTTTCAAAGTGTGTGTCGTTCAGAGTGAGGTGGTGATCTTCTGTCGCTTCACCGACTACAGCATAAGGACAACGCTCACGCTGACAGATCTCTTCAAAACGCGGAAGATCCGCCGGTTTAACCGACATCACATAACGCTCTTGCGCTTCGTTACACCAGATCTCTAGCGGAGCCATTCCTGGCTCATCGTTGTTGACGTTACGTAGCTGGAAGTAACCACCACGACCACCGTCTTTTACCAATTCTGGGAATGCGTTCGAAAGACCACCTGCCCCTACGTCGTGGATAAACTCGATCGGGTTGGCTTCACCTAGCTGCCAACAGCGGTCAATAACCTCCTGACAGCGACGTTCCATCTCTGGGTTGCCACGTTGAACAGACGCAAAATCAAGATCGGCTGATGAACTGCCTGAACTCATTGAGGAAGCAGCGCCACCACCGAGACCGATCAACATTGCAGGACCGCCTAGACAGATCAGTTTAGAACCAACCTCGATCTCACCTTTTTCAACATGGTCAGCACGGATATTACCCATACCACCGGCCAGCATGATCGGTTTGTGATATCCACGTACCTCTTCACCGTTTGCGCCAGGTACCGATTGTTCAAAGGTGCGGAAATAACCGTTCAGGTTTGGACGACCAAATTCGTTATTGAACGCCGCGCCACCAATTGGACCTTCGATCATGATATCGAGTGGCGACACAATGCGTTCAGGCTTACCGTATTTCGACTCCCATGGTTGCTCAAAACCAGGAATGTTTAGATCAGAGACCGTAAAGCCGGTTAAACCTGCTTTAGGTTTAGCACCACGACCTGTTGCACCTTCGTCGCGAATTTCACCGCCAGAACCCGTTGCAGAGCCCGAAAAAGGCGCAATAGCGGTTGGGTGGTTGTGGGTCTCAACCTTCATCAGGATGTGTACAGGCTCATCATTGTAGCCGTACTGTTGAGATTCAGAGTTCGGGTAGAAACGCGGTGCCTGCCAACCTTCGATAACAGCCGCGTTATCTTTGTACGCTGATAGAACTTTTTCGCCGCCTAGCTCATTGGTGTTCTTGATCATACCGAACAGAGATTTCTGCTGCGCTTCTCCATCGATATCCCAAGAGGCATTGAAGATCTTGTGACGACAGTGCTCTGAGTTCGCCTGTGCAAACATCATCAACTCTACGTCAGCTGGGTTACGGCCTAGTTCTTTGAAGCTATCGACAAGGTAATCGATCTCATCTTCAGCCAGTGCTAGACCCAATGTTTGGTTAGCGGTAGCCAAGGCTTCACGACCACCGCCCAGGATATCAACACGACCCATTTCGCGTGGCTGTTCGTGTCTAAATAGTGAGCTAGCTTGCTCTAGGTCGCTCATGACCGCTTCAACCATGCGATCATGAAGCACGGCCTGAACATCGCTCAACTCTTGCTCGCTTAGCTCTGCCGCACTCTCAACGTAAAACGCCGTACCGCGCTCAATACGATCAATCGCATCCAAACCACAGTTATGTACGATATCAGTCGCTTTAGAAGACCAAGGTGAAATAGTACCTGGGCGAGGAACAACCAGAATAAGTTTGCCTTTGGGATCTTGCTGATCCGCTTTTGGCCCATATCGTAGGATACGCTCAAGAATTGAGTGTTTCTCAGAACTCAACTCAGAGTTCATATCGGCAAAGTGAACAAACTCCGCATAAAGTCCGGTAACTGACGGAACTTTTTGGCTAACAGCGTTAAAAAGCTTAGCGTGACGGAAGGCAGAAAGAGCTGGAGCTCCGCGCAAAACGAGCATGGTTTCAGAGGCCTCTTGGTGATCCTGCGAATCAGGCGTTGGAAAACGTGCAATTTTAGCGCAAACTGACGCAATTAGGGAGAGCTAGCAGCTAATCAATACGAATGTTTATCCTTCGACAAGCACCAAGATTAAGACCGTATATCTATACTGCCGGCATTCTGTTTCTGGCGGTTTGGATTGTCTTGACCAGTGCTAACCGAAAACCGCTGATCGAACAGATAACAGATAGAGGCTATCTACGTGTCGTTTCACTTGCAGCCCCCCTATCCACACTCGATATTGATCAGACTCGCACAGGCTTTGAGTATCAACTTGCGACTAACTTTGCCGATCATCTAGGTCTAGGTATCGAATTCGTCATTGCCGAGGATCACCAACATGTTTTTCAGGCTCTGCGTGATCGTCGAGCCGATATTGCAGCTGCCAATCTTCACCTAACGCCATCTCGAGAGTCGATATACCAGCCCCATCCAAGCTATCGCGACAGCCGCACACTGATCATCTACAGAAAGACCCAAGGATTCAAGCGCCCTAAATCATTCGCTGATATCAAAGAGGGCAAGATTCTTGCTTTGGATGGCAGCGCCGAGGCGGCCCAACTGCTCAGCATCAAACCCGATATAGAGGTTGATCTTTTGGAGGAGCTCAATCATCTAGATCTGATGACACTGCTGCAGAACCGAGAGGCCACCTTCGCGGTTGTACCTTCCGATCTTTTCAGTCGCGTGAAAAGCTATCACCCCGAGTTAGCAAAAGCCTTTGAGATCCAAAGCGATGCTCCTGCTGTTTGGTACTCGCTAAAAAGTGAAGATCAAACTCTAAACCAAGCCGTAAGCGATTGGTTAGAAAAACCCGAATCCAAGAGGCTGATTGAGCAGCTCAACAGAGACTCTACCCCACCCAAAAATCCCCTTAACTTTGTCGAGACACACGCTTTTCGCATGGCACTTGAGGAGCGCTATAAGCCTTTAAACCCCTACTTCGTTGAAGCAGGCGAGTTGGTTGGGCTCGATCATCACATTCTCGCCGCGGTGGGCTATCAAGAGTCGCACTGGGATGAGGATGCCGTTTCTAGCACAGGCGTGCGAGGCATCATGATGCTCACGCAAGCGACAGCAGAAGAGATGGGGGTTGAGGAGAGAACAGACCCCAGAGAGAGCATCATCGGGGGTGCAAAATACCTGAGAAAAATGGAAGAAAAAGTGCCTGATCGTATTCCAGAGCCCGAACGACTTTGGTTAGCCATGGCCGGTTATAATGTTGGCTTTGGACACCTAGAGGATGCTCGCATACTGACTCAACGTGGCGGCAAAAATGCTGACAGGTGGGAGGATGTAGCGCAGTTTTTACCACTACTTGAAGATCCAGAGATTGCGGCCAAAACCCGTCATGGAGAGGCTCGCGGTAGTGAACCCGTCACCTATGTGAACAACATTCAAAAGTATACGCAGATCATTGAACCGTTCAGGCGGTTGAATCAAAACCGTTCTATCAAACTTAAACCTCTGGATTAGAGGCCTCGCCAAACTTGTTGAGCCTGGCTTGTCGCTTTTCATCTCGACGGCGTGCAAAGAAGTCACTGATCATTGATGAGCACTCATCTGCCAGTAACCCACCCTGCACTTCCACACGATGATTGAGCCAAGGCTGAACAAAAAATTGAGCTTGGCTAGTTGCCACCCCCGCTTTGGGCTCCAAGGCTCCGAACACCAATCGCTTGATACGAGAGTGCACAATGGCACCAGCACACATAGAACAGGGTTCGATCGTTACATAGAGCGTTGCATCCACAAGGCGATAGTTCTCAAGACGATTAGCAGCATCCCTGAGGGCTTGGATCTCTGCATGTGCTGATGGATCACAGCCGCTGATTGGACGATTAAAGCCACGACCTATGACTTGATCATCAAGGACAACAATTGCACCCACAGGCACTTCGTTGTGCTCACCCGCCTGCGCCGCTAGCTCAAGCGCCTGCCTCATCCAATACTGATCGTCCACATTACGTCCTAAATTTTAAAACCCTATGGTAACTTGCACCCCAAAAACAAAAAAGCCGCACAGTGTGCAGCTTTAATCTGATGTTTTGCTTTTAACGAGCGATTACTCAGCTTTCAGCTGGTAAGTAGAGCTACGAGGCCCTTCAACACGCTTAATCAACTCAACATCTTCAAGTTTTTTCAATGACTTAAAGAATTGCGAGCGAGAGACTTTAATCCCTTTTGCAATCGCAGAGTCAGCAAAGACTTCGTAGCTAAGAGAGGCTTTAGCCGTATTTTGATCAGCCACTTCCCAAAGCATGTTAAGAACTTGACGGTCAGAATCAGTCAACGAATCCAAACCCAGCTCTTTTGAGGTTGAATCAATTAGCTTGATCAAACCTAGATAAAATTTCAAAGTGCTCATACAGAGTTCCTTTAATTATTCAGCAGGAACTTCGGCCTTAACAGCCTCTCACTGCTATCAACTTGTGCATTATAGCAGACTTATTAAACCTAGCAATCAACTAAGGTATTCCACATCGCGAAATTGACTAAAAAGTCAGTTTACCTGCTTCTTAATAGGATTCACTAGGTGTTTCTTAGACAGCATCAACAGAGTCAGTACGAGCAGAGTACCTAGCAAGTCACCTACCAAAAATCTAAACGACAACAGTCCGATCGACTCATTAGTGAACAGTAGAGTATGCAAAAGTGCATTAAATAGTGATGATACAAAAGCGACAGCCAGAACAATTCTGAACAGAACCAATTTAGAGTCGTCAGCAATGGGCAGGGGCGCCAACAGTGGTGCAAGTCGATTAAAGTTCCAAATAACCAATGGAATAAACATCACCAGTGTACTAACTAGGGCATCTAAAGCGATCGACGGTGTCGGAACCGCCCATATCACATAGGCCATAAGATGGGCGGTAAAAATCGGTAGAAGCGCTCGATAACCAGACAACACCACCATCACCGTTTTAATGCCGTGCGGAATATAAAGAAAGCTAGCCGCTGAAGCAGGCAGTAGATAGGACTCTAACGGAAAGATCACTTCATATTGGATAAGCAATCCAACAGAGAGTAGCGCAAACAACGTAATCTGCAGCACAACTAATCACTCACTCTATGAGCAATTCGAGACAATAGACTCCAAAGCAGAAGAGCCACGAATATACCCAACAGATCACCCGTTAAATATCGAAACGCCAAAAGCGTTACACCGCTCTCGCTATACCAGGCCGCATTCGCCAATGCATTAAGAAGTGCAGCAATCAAACCAACCGAGAAGGTCAGCCGAGTCATTTGAGGCAATGAGAACCCTGATCCCATTACACCCGATAAGAGTGGACGTTGCGAGACGTAGTTAAACATCAACATCGGTATTAACATGACAACCGAGCTAACAAACGCAGAGAAGAGAACCCTTCCGGCATCGACTCCGATCAGGATATCGGTCGTTAAATGAGCTAAAGCGATAGGTAAAACCGCAACCGGTCCGACCAAAACGATCAACAGCGCTTTGATGCCATGAGGAAGAAACAGAAGACTGGCTGGACCTTCTGACCAGTGAGACAGCAACACAGCCTCAGCAGGCCAAATGACCTGGTACTGAAGCAGCATAGAGACCATTAAAATGAGATATCCAAAGATTAATGGTTTCATCTGCTTCATCCCTAAACGCTCAGTCGACCCTTAACCAAAAACTGGGTAGCCCAGTTTCATATGAGCCATGGCTATGGCACCAAACAGAACAGCCGTAACGATGGCGGCAATCAGTTCACGAACAAGACTCGTTGGTCGTTTTTCAAGTTCAGGCTTACCCGCTTTATTAATCAGTATCACGCTGACTACGGCCCAAGCGAGCAGACCACCAAACAGAACAAACGACGCGCTGTCACCATTAACCATCAAGTGCGCAATTGCCCAGGTTTTAACAGCGCTCAGTTGCAAGTGACGCACACGATTTGCCAATGCACTTTTAACGACTGAAACGACCATTAGGTAGACAGCCAACAGCATCAACAGGTTATTGATACCGACCATCGCGGGGTTGCGACCCCAGTAGTGAGTCGTCTCAACCTGTTGATAGCCGAATACCATCATTAACACTGAGATCAGAATCGCAACAGCGATCAGGCCTTTTCCAAGATTGCCTAAAGAGGCCCTAAAAGCGGGTGCTATGCGCTTAAGAAGGTGCGCTAATGACCAGAGAAAAACACCTGAACTTAAAAGAAACATCGATTATTCCCACTCAATGGTTGCAGGTGGTTTGCTCGAAACATCGTATGTCACACGAGAGACCTGCGGAATTTCGTTGATGATACGGCTAGAGACTGTTTCAAGCAGTTCATAAGGTAGGTGAGCCCAACGAGCGGTCATGAAGTCGATCGTTTCAACGGCACGAATCGCAATGACCCATTCGTAACGGCGGCCATCACCCACAACCCCTACGGACTTAACGGGTAGGAATACGGCAAAGGCTTGGCTCGTTTTATGGTACCAATCCGCTTTATGCAGCTCTTCGATAAAGATCGCATCCGCTTCACGAAGAATGTCGGCATACTCTTTCTTAACTTCACCCAAAATACGAACACCGAGACCAGGGCCTGGGAAGGGGTGACGGTAGACCATATCGTAGGGAAGACCCAGTTCAAGACCGATCTTGCGAACTTCGTCTTTAAACAGTTCACGCAGTGGCTCAACCAACTCAAATGCCATATCTTCAGGAAGACCACCCACGTTGTGGTGCGACTTGATCACATGCGCCTTGCCGGTCTTCGAGGCAGCCGACTCAATCACATCCGGGTAGATGGTGCCCTGAGCCAAGAAGCGACACTCAGTTAGTTTAGCCGCCTCATCATCAAATACTTCAATGAAGGTATTACCGATAATCTTACGTTTCTTCTCAGGATCCGCTTCACCTTTAAGACGACCCAAGAAGAGATCTTCAGAATCAGAACGAATAACACGAACACCCATGTTGTTCGCAAACATCTCCATGACCTGATCGCCCTCGTTCTTGCGAAGAAGTCCGTTATCAACAAAGACACAGGTCAGCTTATCGCCGATCGCTTTATGCAGAAGCGCTGCAACCACAGAGGAATCGACACCTCCCGATAGGCCAAGCAATACTTTATTGTCACCCACCTGAGCTTGAACACGCTCAACCAGATCCGCAATGATATTGGCCGGCGTCCAAAGTGCTTCAGTACCACAGATGTCACGGACAAAACGCTCAAGAATACGCAGACCCTGTTTCGTATGAGTCACCTCTGGGTGGAACTGCACGCCGTAAAGTTGACGAGCAGGATCACACATAGCTGCAACAGGTGCTGATTCAGTCGCAGCGATGATTGAGAAACCCTCAGGTAACTCAACGACCTTATCGCCGTGGCTCATCCAGACATCCAACGACATGACACCGTTGTTTGCCATATGATCTTCGATACCTTCAAGTAGACGACTGGCGTTATCCATCAAACGGACACGTGCATAACCGAATTCACGCTCGTCCGACGAAGCCACTTTACCGCCAAGCTGTTCTGCCATGGTCTGCATGCCGTAACAGATACCCAAAACCGGAATACCCAGATCGAAAACCACCTGTGGAGCACGTGGCGAATCCAACTCCGTCACAGACTCAGGACCACCGGCTAGAATGATACCCTTTGGATTGAAGGCACGAATGTCAGCTTCGTCCATATCCCAAGCATAGATCTCAGAGTAGACGCCGATTTCACGAACACGACGTGCGATCAACTGGGTGTACTGCGATCCAAAATCTAGAATAAGTATGCGTTGCGAATGGATATCTTGGCTCATTTCTTTCTGATTCCAACTGCGGGCAAGCTGCCCTTAAAACTAAAAATGGGGCAACCTGAGTTACCCCACTGAAATTCTAACTATCGAGTCTTAACCGACGCGGTAGTTTGGTGCCTCTTTAGTGATGCTGACATCGTGCACGTGGCTCTCGCTCATACCTGCATTGGTAATACGAACAAACTCTGGTTTAGTGCGCATGGTGTCGATATCACCTGAACCGGTGTAACCCATAGAGGCGCGAAGACCACCCATCAACTGGTGTACAACGCCTGCCAGCGGACCTTTCGAAGGTACACGACCTTCGATGCCTTCTGGTACAAGCTTATCTTCACCCGCTTTCGCATCTTGGAAGTAGCGGTCTGAAGAGCCAGTTGATCCTGACATCGCACCTAAAGAACCCATACCACGGTATGACTTAAATGCACGGCCTTGGAACAGCTCAACTTCACCTGGCGCTTCATCAGTACCGGCAAGCATAGAGCCCACCATGACGGCAGAGGCGCCCGCAACAATCGCTTTGGAGATATCACCCGAGAAACGGATACCACCGTCAGCAATCAGAGGCACGCCACGCTCAGCCATCGCCGCAGCCACATTGGCTACCGCACTGATCTGTGGCACACCGATACCTGCGACGATACGTGTCGTACAGATAGAACCAGGGCCGATACCTACTTTAACGCCGTCAGCACCCGCATCCGCTAACGCGATGGCAGCATCTGCTGTTGCGATGTTACCGCCGATCACCTGTACATCTGGGAAGTTCTGTTTAACCCAACGAACACGATCAATAACACCTTTTGAGTGACCGTGTGCCGTATCAACAACAATGACATCGGCACCCGCTTCAGCCAGTGCTGCAACGCGAGCTTCTGTATCCGCACCAGTACCTACCGCAGCACCTACCAGTAGACGACCGCGAGAATCTTTAGCCGCATTAGGGTAAGCCTGCGCCTTGTTCATATCTTTAACCGTCACCATACCGGTCAGTTGGTACTGCTCGTTTACGGTTAGAAGTTTCTCGATACGGTGTTTACGCAGAAGGTCAGAGATCTCTTTGTGAGTCGCATCTTCACCCACCGTCACTAGACGCTCTTTGGGTGTCATGATGTTAGAGACTGGGGTGTCTAGGTTCTCTTCAAAGCGAACATCACGGCTAGTGACGATACCAACCAGGTCGCCGTTCTCAACAACAGGAAAACCAGAGAAGCCCACTTCACGAGACAGCGCGATGATTTCACGAACCGTTGTAGTCGGCTGACAAGTGACTGGATCAGTAACAACACCCGCCTCGAACTTTTTCACTCGGCGAACATTTTCAGCTTGCTGTTCGATGGTCAGGTTTTTATGAATGATGCCGATACCACCCTCTTGCGCCATAGCTATCGCAAGACGAGATTCAGTCACGGTATCCATCGCCGCAGAAACCAGTGGGATGTTGAGTTCGATACCCTTGGTCAGACGTGTTTTCAAACTAACGGCGTTAGGTAACACTTCTGAATAAGCGGGAACGAGAAGTACATCATCAAAGGTCAAAGCCTCTTCAACAATTCGTAACATTCTAAAAAACCTGTCTAAATGGGCAAAAAATTAGCCCAATATATTACTAAAATACGCCTTTTTTATCAATCTAAAGTCTCAGCAAATAGCGGCATTTTTTACCCTTTTTTCTGCGCCGCACAAAAGGATTTTTTCTGTTAAAAAGCGGCAACAACCGCTAGCATGATCGGATGAATGTTCAAACCTCTTCAAACCGAACGGCCATCGCAGTTAGCGAGCTGAATAAGCAGGTGAAATCGCTGTTGGAGAACTCGTTTCTTTCGATCAGGGTCGTTGGCGAAATCAGCAACTTAGCCAAGCCAAGCTCTGGCCACTGGTACTTCACCCTTAAAGATCAGAAAGCTCAGGTTCGCTGCGCCATGTTCCGTGGTAACAATTTGCGGGTGAACTTTGCCCCCAAGGAGGGTGACCAGGTGGTTGTCACCGGACGCGTGAGTCTTTACGAAGGGCGTGGCGACTATCAGATGATCTGTAGCGCTATGGAGCAAGATGGCCAAGGGCAACTCCAAGTCCTATTCGAAAAACTAAAGCTAAAACTGCAAGCGCAAGGGCTATTTGAAGCGGACCGCAAAAAACCGATCCCTGAACACCCTAAATGCATAGGCGTGATCACCTCCCCCACTGGAGCAGCGATTCACGACATCTTGACGGTACTCAAACGTCGCTACCCTGGACTACCCGTCAGACTTTACCCAACGGCGGTTCAAGGCAATGAAGCCACTGGGCAAATTGTTAAGGCGATTGAACTGGCAAACCGCGAAGGGATCGCGGATGTACTCATTGTGGGTCGCGGTGGCGGTTCGCTTGAAGATCTCTGGCCCTTTAACGAAGAGGTCGTTGCGCTCAGTCTAGCCAACTCAAACATCCCGACCGTTTCGGCGGTCGGGCACGAAGTCGACTTCTCCATCGCCGACATGGTGGCGGATTTAAGAGCCCCTACTCCGTCAGCAGCAGCCGAATTACTCAGCCCCAATGGCGCAGAGATATTAGCCAACATCAATCGAGCTGAGCGCGCTCTTAAACAGCGGTTTGATTGGTTATTGTCAGCAAAACAGGCACAGTTAAAGAGCCTACAACAGCGGCTTAGACACCCCGGAGAGCGTATCCGCGAACAGGTTCAGCGTAGTGACGAATTGGAGCTGAGACTGCACAGCGCGATGAACCGATTGATGCGCGACAAACGCAGCCAACTCAATCAGAACCAAAGCCAGCTTAGTCGTCTCAATCCGAGTAGAACTCTTACTGCTCATCAGGAACAGGTTAAACAACTGATGAGTCGGTTAGAGAGTCTTACGAAGAGTAAAATTGATCGACGAAAGCTGGAGCTGGCTGAAAAGGTGGGCCGCCTTCAGGCCATTAGCCCGCTAGCGACGCTTGAGCGTGGCTATGCATTGGCGACGACTGATCAGCACGAGGTGATACGCGATTCACGCCAAGTTAAGGCCGGGCAGAGTATCAATATTCGACTGCAAAAAGGCTCCATCACATCAACGGTTACAGATATCCACACCGAAACCAACGATTGATAAGCACACTAATAATTAAGGGAGAGAGTATGCGATTACCCCTGTTTCTGATGACACTGTCACTGGCTCTATTCAGCCTAACTGCAAAAGCACTGCCCACAGAGTCTCGTGTACCGGGCGGTATCGCCATCGTAGACCTAGGCCTGCCCAGCAGCGAACCTGCACCTGAAGTGACGTATGACGGTTACCGAGTGATGGTTGTCGATCAAGAGGGACAGTGGACTGCCGTTGCCGGCATTAGCCTTAAGGCAACCGTTGGCAAAGCACAGGAGCTCAAATTCAGTGGCAAGACTCTAACCTTTCAATTAGACGATAAAGCCTATCCAGAACAGCGTTTGAAGATTAAGCAGCGTAAATACGTCGAACCCGACCCCAAACAGGTTGCACGTTGGAAACGAGAGTCGGCTGAGCAAAAGAGCGCCTACAAACTGTTTACCAAAAACGAAGACCCAATACTGACTTTGGCTATGCCTGCTGAAGGCCCCTACTCCAGCGCCTTTGGACTTAAACGTTTTTTCAATGATCAGCCTCGTGCACCCCACTCTGGACTGGACATTGCTGCACCCGATCGATCACCGATTAAAGCAGCGGCTAAAGGCAAAGTAACCGCCGTAGGAGATTACTTCTTCAATGGCAATACCGTGATCATCGACCATGGCCATGGCCTATCCACCATGTACTGCCACATGAGCAAAATTGACGTTAAAGTCGGTGATCAAGTCGATCTGGGACAACAGATCGGTCTGGTAGGTGCCACCGGACGAGTGACGGGACCCCACCTACACTGGGGCGTGAGTCTGAATAACCAACGCGTAGACCCACTGCTATTCGTTCAACAGTAACGAATATGTTACCCTGCGCGCCGTTCTTAAACGAAACATTTGGATAATCATGAGCGACATTACATTAGAAACAATTGAACAGCGCGCCAGCTACGGCATTGGTCGTCAGATGGGTGACCAACTGGCACAAAACGGTTTTGACGGCGTAGACATCAACGCAGTTGCCTTTGGCCTTAAAGCCTCTTTCGCCGGCGAAGCGATGCACGTAGAACCAGAAGATCTACAAGCGGCATTCAACGAGCTGACTGAACGCCTACGCGCTAAACAAGAAGCAGAAGCCAAAGAGAAAGCGGCTGCTGGCCAACAGTTCCTAGACGACAACGCAAAGCGTGATGAAGTAACGGTGACTGAATCGGGTCTGCAATACGAAATCCTATCAGCAGGTGATGCGGATGCTGAAAAGCCAACAACGGCTAACAAAGTACGCGTTCACTACCACGGCACATTCACAGACGGTTCTGTCTTCGACAGCTCTGTCGAGCGCGGTCAACCGATCGAATTCCCCGTAACAGGTGTAATCGCAGGTTGGACTGAAGCCCTTCAGTTGATGCCTAAAGGCTCTAAATGGCGCCTATTTATCCCTTACAACCTAGCCTACGGTGCGCAAGGTTCTCCGGGCGGCATCCCTCCTTACTCAACGCTTCTATTTGACGTTGAGCTACTGGACGTTCTGTAAGCGATGAGCTTGCACTTTCATCGAAGCGGTTCTGGTGAACCGCTTTTGATGTTACACGGCCTATTCGGCAGCTGGGAAAATCTTGGCGGTCCCATCAAAGCACTGCAACAGCAGTTTGATGTCATCGCTCCCGACATGCTGAACCATGGCCGCTCTCCTCAGGTTGATCAGTTTAACTACAGCACCTTTGCAGACTCCGTCCTGGCACTGGCCGACCAACTTGGGTTGCAGCAATTTAATCTATTGGGGCACTCTATGGGCGGAAAGATCGCCATGGAGCTGGCACTGAATAATCCCGAACGAGTCTCACGATTAATCGTGGTTGATATTGCTCCCGTGCAATACCCTCACCACCACACCGATGTGTTCAAAGGGCTAAAACAGGTCCCACTGAACGAGATCAAAAGCCGAACCGAGGCTGATCAACACCTAAGTCATCACATTGACAATGCTAGTATTCGAGCGTTTCTTCTGAAGAACCTCTATCGCACAGAGGCTGGGTTTGATTGGCGAATGAACATAGAGGCACTTGAGCGCGAGTATGATCAGATCGCCAGCCCAATGAGTGAGGGGGAATACCTAGGCCCAACTCTTTTCATCAAAGGCAGCGAATCAGACTACATCAAGACTGAATACCAAAACGAGGTGGTTAAACGCTTCCCCAAAGTTCAACTCAGAATCATCGAGGGGACTGGGCACTGGCCACACGCAGAGAAGCCTGCGCTTTTTACAAAGATTGTTGAGCGGTTTTTACAGTCCTAGTGGCGCCCAATCCAACCGATCTGACTCACCCCCTTCGCTAGCGAGAGAACCTAAATAAGGCGCTGGAACCACTCTGCGCAACCACTCGATTGCTCGTTCATCAGAGTCACACTGGGCCTGTGAAACGACCCAGCCGGCCAAAGCGAGACCATCGCGACGGATCGCTTCGACGGTTAATAAGGTCTGATTGATCGCATTCTCATTTAGACTAACGACCAATATCACTGGAAAGCCCAAAGCCTGGGCGACGCTAGCCATCGACTCACGATCATTGATGGGCGCCCGCCATCCACCGACTCCCTCAACCAATGCCAGGTTAACCGAACGCATCAGTGCGCCACTCATGTAGGCTTTAATTCGATCGGCACTCATTCTAACGTCCGCCATCTCAGCAGCAATGTGTGGCGAAGTATTTTCGGCAAGCGAGAAAGGATTGACCTGAAGATAGGAGAGTTCAATGGAGGAGTAAGCCATTAAATTCAGCGCCTCTTGGCTCTTTAACTCTCCATCCACGTCACTGCATCCAATAGCAACTGGCTTGAGGCCAAGAGAGCTAAATCCTTTCTGATTAGTCTGCTTTAAAAGCGCGCAACTGAACTCATTGACGGGTGAAGAGACCTCAGTGCCTGTTACAAAAAAACGCTGTTTCATACCTTGCACTGCCCCTTTCAGTTTATGTTTGATCGGCTATTTTACAGAGTTAAAAACGCTGACTAAACTAAATTTATCATAGGCAAGGAGGCCAGACTGATGTTTCAGATAGAGTCGATCGTTGAGTGGTTATTTGACTCAGCAAAATGTCCATTATGCAGACTCAGCAAACCGCTCAATCAGCCACTCTGTTTAGGTTGCTTTGCAGACCTTGCTAAAAACAGCACCCCCTGCCAGGTCTGCGCTTACCCTCTTAATCAACCAGACGAATCCTGCCCAGACTGCTATGGCGAGTGGTTTCATTTTGATACCGCACAATCACCACTGATCTACCAGTTCCCCATGCGAGAGCTGTTCCAGAAGATCAAACAGGGAAAGAATCCAGAGCCCCTTTTCTGGATGAGCCAACTGCTAGCACAGCAGATCGATCTCTCTCGATTCGGCACCCAACCCACACTGATACCGATACCCAGTCACCCAATCGATTGTGCACTGCGTGGCTTTAATCAAGCGGAGATCATTGCCCAACATTTGAGTCGCTATTTAAAGCTCCCCCTTGATCGACAATCCCTTCAAAAAAAGCGTCGAACAGACCATCAAGCCTCACTCAATCGTGCAGAACGTAAAACCAATTTAGGTTCGACCTTCTACTGCAATCAGCCAGCGCCCAGTCACGTCCTATTGATCGATGATATTCATACCACCGGCACCACCTTTGACCGAGCATCTGAAGCACTCAAAGCAGCGGGTACGGTTTACATTGAAGCGATTAGTATTTGTAGAACGCCAGGACGATAAGACTTTTCACAAACCTTTCTTAACAGTATGGTGATGTCAGTATCAAACTAGGACAGATTGATGAACCGTATCGATGGAAAAGTAGCAATCATTACAGGCAGCACTCAAGGCTTGGGCGCAGCCATCGCACACCAATTTGCCCAAGCAGGCGCAGCAGGAATTGTTATCACCGGCCGCAACCAGATCAGAGGCAAACAGGTCTCTTCAGAGATCGCGGAACAGTATGGCATTAAAACCCATTTTGTTGCGGCTGAACTCGATCAAATAGACCAGGTTCGCAACATTGTGGCCGAGACCGATCAGCAGTTTGGACGGGTTGATCTATTGGTGAATGCGGCAGGATTAACGGATAGAGGCAACCTACTGACGACCTCTCCAGAACTGTTCGATCAAATGTTCGCCATCAACACAAAGGCGCCCTTCTTTCTCATGCAAGAGAGTGTCAAAGTGATGATTCGCGAGAAGATCAAAGGAGCCATCATCAACATTGGATCGATGTCAGAACATGCCGGACAACCTTTTCTATCCCCCTACTGCGCATCAAAAGGTGCCTTGGCGACACTCACCAGAAACTCTGGCTATGCCCTGTTAAGAAACCAAATTCGCGTCAATCAGCTCGATATAGGCTGGATGAACTCTGATCACGAGCGAGAGCTGATCGCTCAAGAGACGGGGGATGATTCATTTATTGATCGGAAAGCAGCCACCCTACCAGCAGGCAGAATTCTTCAGACAGATGAGGTCGCTAAAGCGGTGCTATGGATGGCTTCAGAGGACAGCGGCATGATGACGGGATCCGTCATTCAGTTCGATCAAACCATTTGGGGGGCCTACGATGACGCTGCCGTTCCTGATAGACCGATTGAAGAGATGTAACTGAATGCACTGTATTGAACCGATCGGTTTCATCAAAACCCCATTCAAAGAGAAGTTTGGAGCACCGCGCCAGCCTGGCCTTGCACCCTCCGCGAAAGCCGTATTGGAATTAGTCGCACCCTACAACGATCCTGATGCCGTTAGGGGGTTAGAGAACTGCTCTCACGTTTGGCTGATTTTTCAGTTCAGTGAGAACCTGAATGCCGGCTGGAAGCCTTTAACTCGACCACCCCGTTTAGGTGGTAACGAGAAGCTAGGCGTGTTTGCCACACGCAGCACACATCGCCCCAACGCCATGGGGTTATCGGTTGTGAAACTCGACTCAATCAATACAAACCAAGGGGTTCACCTGAATCTGTCCGGCATCGACCTTGTCGATGGCACCCCGGTCTTTGATATCAAACCCTACATCCCCTACTCCGACTCAGTGCCAGATGCCGTTTACCCCGGCATGGAACAGCCCGAACCCTTGCAACAACCTATTCAATTTTCTGATCAGGCCTTAGAGGTTATCTCTAAAGAACCACAACTATCGACACTCATTGAAGAGGTCTTAAGGCAAGATCCTAGACCAGCCTTTCACTCTGATGAGACACGTATTTACGGAATCAGTTTGGAGCACTTCAACATTCAGTTTTCGATCAGTAGCGACCTAATAGAGGTTTTATCAATTGATCAATCTTAATGTTGCCAGTAAGGTTAGCCTTTATATTAGAACCATCTAATTTCACAGGATTAAACAATGAATGATGTGACATCTCGTCTAGCTCATATGCCGGTTGCTCTGTTCGCAACGGTAATGGGAATGGGTGGCTTAACCCTCGCTTGGAAAAAAGCCTCTGAGGTTTTAGGTGTTACTCACCTAGTGTGGCAAGTGTTATTGGTGATTACGGCCGTTCTATTAGCAACACTGGCAATCAGCTACCTATTAAAGATGCGCCGTCATGCTCATCAGGTGATTGCTGAGTTTAATCACCCCATCAAAATCAGCTTCTTCCCTGCTTTTTCCATCGGCTTAATGCTGATCGCGGTCGCAATGGCGGAGATCATGACACCTCTGGCAACGGCCGTCTGGTGGATGGGCGCTTCAATCCAACTGATCTTGACGCTCTATTTGATGAATCAATGGATACACCACGCTCGCTGGCAGGTACAACACACAACCCCTGCTTGGTTCATCCCGATTGTGGGCAACATCATCGCGCCCATTGGGGGGGTTACGCTGGGCTTTACCGAGGTCAGCTGGTTCTTCTTTGCGATCGGAATACTCTACTGGATTGTGTTAAAGGTATTAGTTTTTAACCGCATCATTTTTCACGAGCCACTCCCAGAGAAGTTACTGCCGACACTGTTCATCATGATCGCGCCCCCCGCGGTAGGATTCATCGCCTATTTGAAACTCAATCAGGGCGTTGTCGATAACTTTGCACACATTCTCTACTACGCGGCGATGTTCTTGGTTCTGCTACTTGTGTCGCAGCTCCCACGTTTTGCAAGAATCCCCTTCTTTGTCTCTTGGTGGGCCTACTCTTTCCCAATTGCCGCCTTCACCATTGGCACACTGATCATGTTTGAGCAGAGCCAGACTCTCTTCTATCAAACATTGAGCCACCTAATGCTGACACTGGTCTCTATTTTGCTATCGATTCTAATTGTGAAGACGGTTAAAGCGGCTATCAAAGGATCTATTTTCCAACCCGATTGATTCCCGTCACTCCGTGCTCTAAAGCCCAGAGCAGTGCGTATCAAAGATTCAACCATAGGATCGCCCCATGTATCGACACACACTGCTCTGGTTCACCAACAACTTACGCCTGGATGACAACCCCGTCTTTAATGAAGCCAGTAACAGCGAACAGCTAACCTGTCTCTTCATCCAACACCCCAGGGATAAGCGCACCAATCGATTTGGTTTCAAAGGAATCGGTAAGCATCGCCAACAGTTTTTAAACCAAGCACTGTCAAGCTTGCACAGCAAACTTAGCCTGCTGAACCAGGCGTTAGAAGTGATTGAAAGCGATTACGTCGAAGCGTTAAGCCAGGTCATTTTACGTGATCAAGTCGAGCATTTAGTCACCTCTCGACACACTGGCAGCTATGAGCAGAGCGCTCTTAAAGAGATCGCATCACGCTTTCCGCACCTAGTGATAACAGTGTTAGAGACGCACACTCTTTACGGTGAGCGACAACTTCCCTTTGCCCTAGCGGAACTGCCGGATAGCTTCACCCCCTTTAGAAAGAAGATAGAGTCGATCGAG
Source organism: Marinobacterium sp. xm-a-152 (assembly GCF_013282965.1). Classification (NCBI taxonomy): domain Bacteria; kingdom Pseudomonadati; phylum Pseudomonadota; class Gammaproteobacteria; order Oceanospirillales; family Oceanospirillaceae; genus Marinobacterium; species Marinobacterium sp. xm-a-152. The sequence goes on from NZ_WBYI01000005.1 coordinate 43,163, forward strand.
GTTGATGCCCGTATTGCTGAACCTGACAGCCTACCTCCTCTCGGCGATAAACAGGGTTCCACATTCAACATTGATTGCTCTAGCGAGAATGCCTTCAACGGTTCTGAGCAGAGCGCGTTAGACCATCTCGAACACTATTTCTCCAGTGATCTACCCGCCACCTACAAGGAGACTAGGAATGGTCTGGATGAGTGGGCGTGCTCGACTAAATTCAGTCCCTGGTTAGCGCTAGGGGTATTGTCACCCAAGCGCATCATTGAGAGGCTGAATCGTTATGAGGAAGATGTGGTTGCAAATGACTCGACCTACTGGATATTTTTTGAACTGCTGTGGCGTGACTATTTCCAGTGGTATGCCCACAAGTGGGGCAACAAGATCTATCACCAGACTGGGCCATTTAATCGTAAGCCCTTAACCTCTTTCTACCCAGAACGAATGAAGTCCTGGATTGAAGGCACCACCCCCTACCCAATCGTCAACGCTGCCATGCGTCAGTTGAAAGCAACGGGTTATCAATCCAATCGCGCCAGACAGCTGGTGGCGAGCTGCTTAGTGCATGAGCTTGGCATTGACTGGCGTTACGGTGCGGCCTACTTTGAAGAGGCGCTGATCGATTTTGATCTGGCCAGTAATTGGGGGAACTGGCAGTACTTAGGTGGAGTTGGTGCAGACCCGCGCGGCCATCGACAATTCAATCTGGCGAAGCAGACACAAACCTATGACCCTGAGGGGCTATTTATACAGCGTTGGGGCGGTGAAGAGATGATGCTGCCAATCGATCGTGTCGACTACCACGACTGGCCCATCGAGATGAAATAATGCACCACAAACTCAATCTACCAAGCAAAATCTGTGAGCAGTGCCAAAAGCCCTTCAACTGGCGCAAAAAGTGGGAGCGCGATTGGGAGCAGGTGAAGTACTGCTCGGAGCGCTGTCGACGCGAGGCTAAGCAACAGCGATGAGCACCCTTAGACTGGTACTCGGCGACCAACTCAACGCCAAACACAGCTGGTTTCGTGACAAATCAGACGAAGTTACCTACCTCATTGCTGAACTGCACCAAGAGCAGAACTACGTTAAACACCATCTGCAAAAGATCACCGCTTTTTTTATGGCGATGCAGCGCTTTGCCGAGGCTCTTAAAAGCGCTGGTCATCAGGTCATTCATTTAACGCTTGATGAGACCGCCGATTTTGAATCCCTAGACTCATTGATCAACCATTTGATCAAACGCCACGGTTTTACACAGATTGAGTATCAGCGACCTGATGAGATACGTCTTCTTGAACAGTGTCGCAACCTATCACTACCAGAAGGGACCGGTCTGCGTGAGTTCGACACCGAGCACTTCCTACTGCCATTTGAAGCGATCAGCAAAGAGTTTAAACCTAATACTGGACACCGTATGGAGGCCTTCTACCGGCGCATGCGGGTTAAACATGGCTACCTTATGCAGGGCAAAGAGCCCGAAGGCGGTCGTTGGAATTACGATACCGAGAACCAAAAAGCGTTTAAAAAAGCGGATCTTGCGGACATTCCAGAACCACTGGTGTTTGCTCACAACACAGAAGATATTCGAAACCGTTTAGATCGACACGGCATCAACTACTTTGGTGAGATGGGCACACAACTTGTCTGGCCAATCACACGAAGTGAAGCGCTGGAGTTGCTGGAGTTTTTCTGCACTCACTGCCTACCTCTATTTGGAAAATTCCAGGATGCGATGACGGCGAACTCGGAGCACAAATGGAGTCTCTACCATTCACGAATCTCCTTCGCTCTGAACTGTAAAATGATCTCACCGGCACAGGTGATTGAGCGAGCCATTCAAGCATACCGCGAGCAACCCGAACGTATCGATCTTGCTCAGATAGAGGGCTTTGTCAGGCAGATTCTAGGTTGGCGCGAGTTTGTTCGTGGCATCTACTGGATCAATCTACCTGAATACCCCAGCATGAATGCCCTGAATGCAGATAGGCATCTCCCCGACTTTTTCTGGGATGGTAAGACCAAAATGAACTGCATGCACCAGTGCATTGATCAGTCACTGGAGTACGCCTACGCGCACCACATTCAGCGACTGATGGTTATAGGGAACTTCTGTTTAATGGCTGGCATTGATCCTAAACAGGTTGATGCCTGGTATCTAGGCATCTACATCGACGCCATTGAGTGGGTAGAGATGCCCAACACCCACGGTATGAGTCAGTTTGCCGACGGCGGCTTGCTAGCTTCCAAACCCTATTCAGGATCAGGCCAGTACATCAATCGAATGAGCGACTACTGCAAAGGGTGTCACTACGATGTGAAACAACGCTCGGGGGATAACAGCTGCCCATTCAATAGCCTCTATTGGCACTTCCAACATCGCCACGCCAGCCGTTTCAGCAACAACCCACGCACCGCGATGGTCTATCGTAACTGGGATAAAAAGCCTGAAGAGGAGAAAACAGAGATTCTGCAAACAGCCGAGCACTATTTGCAGAACCTAAATGAGCTCTAGGGTAAACTAAACGACCTCGCAACCTTTAGAAAGATGAGCAAGATGCATAAGTTCAATGGAGTCATTCTAGCCGGCGGTCACTCATCAAGAATGGGGGCTGATAAGGCTCTACTGACACTGGATGGAGAAACGCTGTTAGCGCGTGCCCAACAGCTATTATCTGAATGTGGGGCAGGTAAAGTAAGGGTTTGCCGAAATGATGACAATCCAGCTCATATACAAGATCAGTTTAAAGACTCCGGTCCTCTAGGTGGCATACATGCAGCACTGGCTGAAGACTCATCACGGCCAACCTTAGTGATACCCGTTGATCTGCCACTAATGCAATGCAGCGAGTTAAGTCGACTCATTGATGCGGGGTTTACCCATCAGTGCACTAGCCACTTCGATGATCTCTACATTCCCATCTTTATTTGGAATCCTGAATCTCTTATCGATGGACTGACGCAGCGACTTGTTGAGGGTGAAAGACTCTCTCTCAAGCGTTTCTTTTCTGAAAGAGAAGAGCGCTCTATCCCCTGCATAGACGAGCAACAGCTACTCAATGCCAATACGCCAGAGGAGTGGCAGGAGATATTAGAGCGCTTTCAATCGCTCTAAAGAGGCTTTCGCTGCGTGTGACAGTTCAGATCCATCCGCCTCTAGATAAGCAAAAATTTGCTCTTTCATACCGCGTGACCAAAAGCGTTTTAAGTGCACAGAGACCTTCTCAGCCACCTGATCTTGAGACTCTCCAGAAGTGATATTGGCGGCGATTTGATTAACCATCTCGATCATCGATGCCAATTGATGCTGTGACATTCTAAATTTCCTTATTCAACTTTGTGTACTGCACCTGTCGTCCGGGGCGAGCAAAACCGATCAAACGAATCCCAACCGCCTCGGCCTGACGACAAGCAAGATCAGTGGGAGCTGATAGAGTAACCAGCTGGGCAATGCCAATGACGGCCGCTTTCTGAACGATTTCGTAACTCCCTCGACTGGAAATAAGTACAAATCCGTTCTCCACTTCAGCGCCTGTTTGCATGAGATAACCCACCAGTTTATCCATCGCATTGTGACGCCCAACGTCTTCAAACACTCTTAAGATCTCACCCGACAGAGAACACCATGCAGCAGCATGCACTCCCCCGGTTGCTGTTTGCAGCGCTTGATGTGACTGCAAATGCTGAACCGTTAAGTCGATCGATTCAGGGCTAACATTGACTGTCTGGGATACAGCTGCAATAGGTCGAATCGCCTGCTGTATCGACTCTACACCGCATAAGCCACAGCCAGTGCGTCCTGCAAGGTTACGCCGCGTCTCTCCCAAACGACGAGCGGCACGTTGAGTCACCTCAATTTCAATTGAAACACCTGCCGAATCAGGCAGATACTCAACATCGATACCCAATATTTCGTCAGCCGACTCCACAACCCCTTCGGTTAATGAAAAGCCATAAGCAAAGGCCTCAAAATCTGCTGGTGTTGTCATCATCACCGCATAAGAAAGCCCGTTATAGACGAGCGCTGTAGGTACCTCTTCGGCTACCTCATCAGACAGGCTAACATCAGGTTGATTAGCCTGCCATCGGGATACCTGTCGCGTTCGACTCTGCTTCATCACGGGTTAGGCTTTCTCACCCGTCGCTGACGCCAAGAAGTCTCTCTGACGTTTATCAAACTGCTTAAACTGAGACTGCCAATCGGACTCACCGGTGACTTTATTAACCTGCACGGCTGTCACTTTGTACTCAGGGCAGTTAGTCGCCCAATCTGAATTTTCCGTTGTGACCACATTCGCCCCGCTACCTGGGTGGTGGAAAGTCGTGTAGACCACACCTGGCTGCATACGATCTGAGACCAGCGCCTTGAGCACAGTGGTGCCCATTCGAGAGGCAATACTGACCGAATCACCTGTTTGAATACCGCGATCCTCGGCATCGATCGGATGGAGCTCGAGTTGATCTTCAGGGTGCCACTGCTGGTTCTCTGTTCGACGGGTCTGAGCACCGACATTGTACTGACTCAAGATTCGACCAGTGGTCAGAAGCAGAGGGTAACGTCGATTCGATCGCTCTTCAGTCGGCACATACTCAGTGATCGCGAACTGAGCCTTTCCGATTGGAAAACTATCCATGTGCATAATCGGCGTACCTTCAGGCTGCTGATCATTACATGGCCATTGAATGCTACCCTGCTCTTCTAAACGCTGATAATTCACACCTGCAAATGAGGGTGTTAATTGAGCGATTTCATCCATAATTTCTGAAGGATGCTGGTAGTTCATTGGGTAGCCTAAAGCATTCGAAAAGGCCTGAGTAACCTCCCAGTCGGCCATCCCAGCAAGCGGCTTCATCACCTTGCGAACACGGTTGATACGTCGTTCAGCATTGGTGAATGTGCCATCTTTCTCTAGGAATGAAGAACCCGGCAAGAAGACGTGGGCAAATTTGGCGGTCTCATTCAAGAAGATATCCTGAACCACCAAGCACTCAAGCGACTTCAATGCAGCTTCAACATGAGCCGTATTCGGATCAGATTGGGCAATATCTTCACCCTGCACATACATCCCTTTAAAGTCACCATCGAGCGCAGCATTAAACATATTAGGAATACGCAGACCGGGTTCGTTATCAAGCGACACATTCCAGACAGCTTCGAACTTCGCTCTGACCTTGTCATCTGACACATGCTGGTAACCGGGTAGCTCGTGTGGGAATGAACCCATATCACAGGAACCCTGCACATTGTTTTGACCACGTAGCGGGTTAACACCAACCCCTAAGCGGCCGATATTACCGGTCGCCAGTGCCAAATTGGCAATACCCATGACCATTGTGGAACCTTGCGAGTGTTCGGTAACACCTAAGCCATAGTAGATTGAACCATTAGGAGCTTTGGCAAAGGTACGTGCAGCGTCGCGAAGTGTCTCTGCTGCAACACCAGTAATCTCTGCTACGGCCTCGGGTGCGTGTTTCGGATCTGAAATATGCTCACGCCACTGCTGATAGCTTCCATCATCGACACGCGAAGCAATAAAGTCACGATCCTCTAAACCTTCAGTAATCACCACATGAGCAAGTGCATTAATGACGGCAACATTGGTTCCGGGAAGTAGTTGAAGATGTTGTGACGCTTTAATGTGGGCACTTGAGACGAGACTGGTAGAGCGAGGGTCTGCCACAATCAGAGATGCACCCTCTCGGACACGACGCTTCAACATCGAGCCAAACACAGGGTGTGCATCCGTCGGGTTGGCACCGATCACCAAAATAGCATCAGAGTGCAAAACAGACTCAAATGTCTGTGTCCCAGCCGATTCACCCAAGGTCACTTTCAATCCAAAACCGGTCGGCGAGTGGCAGACACGCGCACAGGTATCAGTGTTGTTGTTACCAAAACCAGCGCGGATCAGTTTCTGTACTAGATAGGTCTCTTCATTAGTACAGCGTGATGAAGTGATGCCACCGATACTTTCACGACCGTATCTCTGTTGAATAGATCGCATCTTGTTAGCCGCATAAGTGAACGCCTCATCCCAAGAGACCTCTTGCCAGGGCTGATCAATTGAGTCACGAATCATCGGTTTGGTCACACGATCACTGTGTGTTGCATAGCCAAAGGCAAAGCGACCTTTAACACAGGAGTGTCCCATGTTCGCTTCGCCACCCTTGTAAGGCACCATGCGAATGAGCTGATTACCTTTCATCTCGGCTTTAAAAGAGCACCCCACACCACAATAAGCACAGGTAGTCACAACTGCATGTTCAGGCTGACCTTGATCAATGACCGATTTTTCCATCAATGTAGAGGTCGGGCAGGCTTGGACACAGGCGCCGCAAGAGACACAGTCTGATTCCATAAAACTGTCATCAGCGCCAGCGGTGATCTTTGATTCAAAGCCACGATGCCCCATGGTTAACGCAAAGGTGCCCTGAACTTCTCCACAGGCCCGCACACAGCGAGAACATGCAATACACTTGGTCGGATCAAAGGTGAAGTATGGATTTGATTCATCTTTCTCACCCTCAAGGTGGTTCTCACCATCAAATCCATAACGAACTTCACGCAGACCAACGGCACCGGCCATATCTTGAAGCTCACAGTTACCATTAGCCGGACAGGTCAGACAGTCCAGCGGGTGATCAGAAATGTAGAGCTCCATAATGTTACGACGCAACTTCGCCAGAGCGTCATTTTGCGTTGTAACACGCATGCCCTCCTCTGCTGGTGTCGTGCAGGAGGCAGGTTTACCTCGACGGCCTTCAATCTCTACGGCACAGAGTCTACAAGAGCCGAACGACTCGAGATTATCAGAGGCACAGAGCTTGGGTATTTGTATACCGATCTCCGCTGCCGCACGCATAACAGAGGTACCCTCAGGAACTGATACCTGAAAGTCATCTATCCAAAGAGAGACCATTTTGTCTGATTGACGCTTAGGCGTCCCGTAATCTTTGTCGGCTTCAAAAAATTGGACGGTCATTAGTGGACCACCTTGGCAAAATCTTCAGGGAAGTGACGTACAGCACTCATAACGGGGAAGGGTGTCATTCCTCCCATGGCACATAGCGAGCCATCCACCATGGTTTCGCAAAGATCTTCAAGCAACGCCATATTCTCTTCACGAGATTGGTTTTGCTGAATTCGATCAATCACCTCAACCCCTCGGGTAGAACCGATTCTGCAGGGTGTGCATTTACCGCAAGACTCAGAGACACAGAACTCCATTGAGAATCGTGCTTGCTGCAACATATCGACTTGATCATCAAACACGACAACACCACCATGGCCTAACACGGCTTGCTTGGCAGCAAAGGATTCATAATCGAGTGGCGTATCCCATTGTGATTCGGGAAGGTAGGCTCCTAAAGGACCACCGACTTGAACAGCACGCATAGGGCGGCCGGTAAAGGTACCGCCGCCAAAATCGTCCAACAGTGTTTTTAACGAAGGACCAAAACCGAGTTCAACGAGGCCGCCTCGTTTAATGTTTCCAGCCAACTGAAAAGCCAGGGTCCCTCTTGAACGACCAAAGCCAACATCGGCATAGGCTTTAGCCCCTTCGCGAAGAATAAATGGAACTGAAGCCAACGTAAGCACGTTATTGACGATCGTTGGCTGACCAAAGAGTCCTTTAATCGCAGGCAGTGGCGGTTTAGCACGAACCATACCACGCTTGCCCTCAAGGCTTTCTAGAAGCGCTGTCTCTTCACCACAGATGTAGGCTTTAGCACCGAGACGCACCTCAAGATTGAAGCATCGTCCCGATCCACAGATATTAGTGCCAAGGAAGCCTTCGCTCTCTGCAGTGTTAATCGCAGCATTAAGGATACGGTGCGCTTCAGGGTACTCAGATCGAAGATAGATGTAACCCTGTTCAGCACCCACAGCCAGAGCCGCGATGGTCATCCCTTCGATCAACTGATAGGGATCCGCTTCCATAGCTAAACGGTCAGCAAATGTGCCAGAGTCACCCTCATCCGCATTACAGACAATGTACTTCGTTTGGCCAGGGTCGGCATCCACATCATGGACCGTTTGCCACTTTATACCCGTTGGAAAGGCAGCACCGCCTCGACCACGCAATCCTGACTCTTTAACCTCATCAACAATCTGCTGCCCCGATAGATTTAACGCTTGGCGCAAACCGACAAATCCACCGGTGGATTTGTAAAATGTGATTGAGAGTGGATCATCCAACCCAGCTCTGGCAAATGAAAAACGCTGCTGCTGTTTTAAATAGGGAATCTCTTCAGTCAGCCCAACAGACAATGGGTGAGATTTGTCTGCATTCAAGATCGCATTTACCAGTGATTGATCAACCTGTTGAGTTGTTACTGGGCCAAATCCAACACGCCCTTCTGGCGTTTCGATCTCAACTAAGGGCTCAAGCCAAAACATGCCCCTAGAACCATTCCTAACAATCTCAATTTCCTGCCCTGATGCACTGGCAAGCGCTAGTATAAGATCAGCCACGGCATCAGAACCTAAGGCTTTTGCTGTCATATCTTGCGGGATAAATAGTTTAGCCATTGGTTAGCTCCAAGTTGTGCGTGCGAAGCCCATCCATCAGGTCGTCAAACTGTTCAAGCGTGACACGAGCATAGGTTTGATCGCCAATGCGTATCGAGGGAGAACAGGCACAGTTGCCCAAACAGTAAACGGGCTCGAGTGTAATCTCGCCATCAGCGGTCGTTTGGTGGTAATTAATACCCAAGGCTTGTTTAGCGTGAGCCTCTAAAGCGCGGCCACCCATAGCCTGACAAGACTCTGCTCGACAGATCTCGACCTGATATTTCCCAGGCGGTGTCATTCTGAACTGGTGATAGAAGGTAATCACGCCATAAACATCAGCTTTAGATTGATTGAGCGCAGCCGCTATGAGATCGATCGACTCAGGCGGAATGTAACCCACGGCGTTTTGAATCTCATGCAGAATAGGCAACAGCGCGCCTGGCTTATCTTTCAACTGCTCAATTGGAGAGACAACGCCATCAACCCACTGTTCTGTTGTAAAACCCGTAGGTAGAGAGGACGCCTCTGAATATGCATTTTTATTCATATTTAATCGCACTATATTGGCTGATTTTTTGTTTAAAGAACCTTATCATTGGTTAAAGCCTATACAAATATGCATTTTTATTCATATGAACAAGATCAAAGTCGAGCCTAACTGGACATTTACCGACAGCAGCGGACAGCAACTAAGTCCTCAGCTTTTTGCACTCTTACATGCACTGAAAAAATCAGAGAAACTGACAGACGCTGCTAAACAGATTGGCATCTCATACCGACACGGCTGGAACCTGATCAAACAGTGGACCGATTTTTTTGGAACACCTCTGGTAGAGATGCAGAAAGGTCGTGGAGCGAAGTTAACAATACTGGGGGAAAAACTGCTTTGGGCCGAAGAGCGAGTCCAAGCGAGACTTGGACCTCAGATGGAGAACCTCGCAACCGAATTGAATTTAGAGATCCATAAAGCGCTAGAGATACACAACCCGATCCTAAGCCTTTACGCCAGCCACGGCTACGCGGTTGCACTACTCCCAGAACACATTGAAGAGCTAGAACTTAATCTGCAATACATGCCTGCCGAACAAGCGATCCGTGCTGTGATCGCTGGGGAGTGTGATATTGCAGGCTTTCATCTTCCAAGGGGAGTGGGCGGCAGCCAATTGATTGAACAGCACAAACGACAACTGTTAAGTGATGACCTTACTGTCATTCGCTATATTACCCGCCAACAGGGGTTGATCGTTCAATCAGGGAACCCTAAACAGATTAAGTCGCTTAACGATTTAATACGTTCTGATGTTCGATTTATCAATCGGCAGGAGGGCTCCGGCACCAGCGCACTGTTTAATGAGTTGATTCATCGCGCAGAACTGGACCCGGAAAAGATTAATGGCTACACCACTCGAGAGTTCACACACTCAGCCGTTGCCGCCTATGTGGCATCAGGCATGGCAGATGTGGGCTTAGGTGTAGAACCTCCGGCACGAAACTTCGGGTTGGATTTTATCCCGCTTGCGCTGGAGCACTACCTTTTAGTCTGTAAAACAAACAGACTTGAACACCCTCCGGTTAAAGCACTTATCGGGCAACTCACCAGCCCAGGACTCACCTCAGCCATCGAAGCCCTGCCAGGTTACCAGTTGGATGGAATAGGCTCCCAAATGAGCACTGATAAGCTCTTTGCAGCGATAACCTAATTTGAAAAGCTATGAGAGCACTACAGTTTTCAGACCGTTAACAAAGACGCGCTGTTCGGTGTGAGCACGAACGGCTTTGGATAACGCCAGGTTCTCCATGTTACGACCCATATCTCGCAAGTCATCAGGGCCAAAACTGTGATCAACACGACCCACCTCTTGTTCGATGATCGGACCTTCATCAAGATCAGAAGTAACATAGTGAGCGGTCGCACCAATCTGTTTCACACCGCGATCATAGGCTTGGAAATAGGGTCTAGCGCCCTTGAAGCCTGGCAAGAATGAGTGGTGTATATTGATGCACTGCCCTGCCAACGCCGAACAGAGCTCTGGCGACAGAATCTGCATGTATCGAGCCAGTATCACCAACTCAGAACCTGTCTCTTTGAACGCTTGCAGAATGCGCTTTTCACGAGCAGCTTTGGTCTCAAGTTTTGTCTCCAGGGTAGGCAACAACTCGAAATCTAAGCCGTAGAAATTGGCGACAGGCTCAAGGTCTGGGTGGTTAGACAGAATGCCTGTCACTTCGATATTGAGCTCACCACGTTTCTGCTGGTAGAGCAGCTCCATCAGACAGTGATCGTGTTGCGAAACCAGTATCAGAGTTTTCATGGGCGCTTTAGCGCTGCGCCACTGAGCGTTCATCTCTAACGCATCCGCAACTTCACGATTAAACTCGTCGGCTATCAGGTCTAAATCCAATGGCGTGTGAGTAGTAAACTCTAAACGGCTGAAAAAACGACCCGACACCTCGTCATCAAACTGCTTCATTTCGACAATGAAAAAATCACGATTCGCTAAAAAAGTAGTGATTGCGGCCACCAATCCAGTACGGCCGGGACACTCAACCTTGAGTGTGTAATGATGTGACGTAGACACGCTGTTTCCTAATAGTGCAGTTCGAACTCAATTAGCTCGAATATCTAATATGCGTTTAGAATAAACGCTTCATTTTTATATGCAATCCACCTGAGGATACAAATTGTGATTCGCGACGATGACCTAGCTTTTTTCAAACCCAAAGCGCGCCGCTACGGTACTGTCATATTTACAGGACTTTGGGCTGCAGCCGAGTGGTTCTTTTGGGGTGCTGCCCCATTCTGGTCAATACTCGCTACGGGTCTGTTTGGATACACCTACTGGCGATTGATTCACACCTATCCTAAAGAGTTGTAGCCACTCAGTTACTTCACTCCTGACCAGAACTCAGATGAAATCTGGCGTGCCAATATGAGTGCCGTCATTAGCTCATTTTTGGGAACCGAAACACCCAACCGCTTCGCTTGTTCAACAACAAATCCATTCAACGAATCGACCTCTGTTAAGCGGCCCGCCCGCACGTCCTGCAACATAGAGGGCTGATGAAAGCGGTGTTCGGCACAAGCGAAGTTGATTAGGTTATGCAGCGCCTCTGTATCCACAGTCACATTCATTGCGTTCGCGACGCTGACAGCCTCATCGGCCAACGCGTGAGCTTCCCGCTTCAACGCCTTAGTGTCATTAACAATACCCGGGCCGGCATCAGTTAAAGCACAAACTCCGTTCATAGCGACATTGAAACAGGCCTTCTGCCAGATCTTGTTCAAAGGCTGATCGACATTGGCAGCGGTAATACCCGCCTCTGTTAATATTTTCTCCAACTCAATCGCTGCAGAAAGCGCATGCTGATCATTGGGATTGAGTGGGCCAAACCAAGTATCGCTAAACCCGTGCGAGCGAACAAAGCCAGGCTCAACCTGAGTTGCGGGAATCATCGTAACGCCATGAATCACAGACTGTTTAACATGTTCAGCGATTCGCAGACCATTACCCAAACCGTTTTGAAGCGTTACTATGATCGATGAAGGTGATAGTTTTGGTTCAATGGCCTTGATAGCCTCTACACTTTGGTAGGTTTTAGTGAACAGCAGTACAAAACGAGCATCGCACGCGTGCTCTAACTGCACCGCACTTGGGTGAACAACAAAGGTATCATCACTGGTTTCAACTTTGAGCCCCTGAGCGTTTACCACTTCAGCATTACTGCTTGAGCGATTGACCAGTTGTACACTGTAACCCGCCTCAGCAATGCACCCACCGACATATGCACCCAGTGCGCCAGCTCCTAAAATCATCACATCATTCATAGACACTACTCAGCTTTTAGTCCCTTCATAAATTCGAGGGTAGCACCGATTCGAGGTACCTTCTCGGTACTCTGGTGATATACAAGATAAAACTCTCTTTGTACCTCAATCTCAGGGATCAAACGTACCAGTTGATCACTCTCTCTTAGTAGAAACCTGTGCAGCATACCGATACCTAAACCAGCTTTAACTGCTTCAACCTGACCAATAGGAGAGTAGATTGCTGTTTGTGATTGCCACTGAGGCCATACAGAGCGAGGTGTATTGAGTTTGTCCGAAAAAAGAAGGTCTTCCACATAACCGATCAAACGATGCTCCGATAAATCCTCAATAGAGTCCGGCATACCGTATTGATCAATATATTGTTGAGATGCATAGAGACCAAGGCTATAGCTACCTATGCAGATAGAGTCCAGCTTGGGTTCGGTTGGTTTACCCACCATCACCGCAATATCGGCTTCACGCCTTGATAACGAAAAGCCGCGTGACTGAGGAACAATTTCTATATTTAGATCTGGGTTATCCTGAAGAAAAGATGACAACTGCGGTGTCAGCACGCGCAGCGCAAACCCCTCTGGCGCTGCGACACGCACAGTGCCACTGACGGAGCTGCTATCACTACCAAAGATTTCGCCGGCTGCTTCTATTTCGGCCTCTGCACGCTCGAGGTAATGCATCAAACGCACGCCTTCGTCGGTCAGTTTCAGTCCTTTACTCAGGCGGATAAAGAGCGGAGTTCCAGTCCTCTGTTGCAAATAAGAGAGGTGACGAGACAGTGTAATCGTCGAGATATTTAGGCTCTCAGCCGCCTTTCCCATCTGCCCTGCCCTAGCAACGGCAAGAAAGTAACGAGCATCTTCCCAGTTAAATGTTGAACTGCGCATAACCCACCCAATTGATCTATCAATTTTGATATATCATACATTAATTATTTTATATTGTTACAACAAATATGATGATGTCTAATAACTCCATACCAATAAAGGAGAAGTTCTATGTCTATCGTAGGTAACTACATCGGCGGCCAGCACGTCGCTTCAAACTCAGGTCGTACAGCACCTGTCTACAACCCTGCGACTGGCGCACAAACTAAAGAGGTTGCGCTTTCAACTGCAGATGAGACTCGTGCAGCGATTGCCAATGCACAAGAAGCTTTTAAAACTTGGAGCAAAGTGACTCCACTTCAGCGCGCTCGCGTCATGTTTAAGTTTAAAGAGCTAGTAGAAGCTAACGCTGATGAACTTGCTGAGCTAATTACTTCTGAGCACGGTAAAGTCTTCTCTGACGCGAAAGGCGAACTAACTCGTGGTCTTGAAGTTGTTGAGTTTGCTTGTGGTATCCCTCACCTTCAGAAAGGCGAGCACAGCCTAAACGTTGGCCGTGGCGTAGACAGCTACAGTCAGATGATGCCTATGGGTGTGTGTGCGGGTATCAGCCCATTCAACTTCCCAGCAATGGTTCCAATGTGGATGTTCCCAGTAGCAATTGCCTGCGGTAACACCTTCGTAATGAAGCCATCTGAGAAAGATCCATCAACGACTATGCGTCTAGCAGAGCTGCTTAAAGAGGCGGGCCTACCAGATGGTGTATTCAACATCGTAAACGGTGACAAAGAGGCAGTAGACGTTCTTCTTACAGATGAAGCAGTTCAGGCAGTAAGCTTCGTAGGCTCTACGCCAATCGCTGAGTACATCTACTCAACAGCGAGTGCACACGGCAAACGTGTTCAGGCTCTTGGCGGTGCTAAGAACCACATGATCGTAATGCCAGATGCTGAGCCATCACAGGTTGTTAGCTCTCTAATGGGTGCTGCATACGGTTCTGCAGGCGAGCGTTGTATGGCGATCTCTGTTGCTGTCTGTGTAGGCGATGCGGTTGCTGACCACCTGATCAAAGATATGACTGCAGAGATCGAGAAGATGTCTGTAGGCAACGGTATGTCTTCACCAGAGCCACACATGGGCCCTCTAGTTAGCCGTGTTCACGCTGACAAAGTATTGGGTTACATCGATTCAGGTGTAGAAGAAGGAGCAACGCTTGTCGTTGACGGCCGTAACTTCAAAGTGGTTGATCACGACAATGGTTACTTCGTTGGCCCAACGCTGTTCGATAACGTTAAGCCTGGCATGCTCATCTATAACGAAGAGATCTTTGGTCCTGTGCTTTCGGTTGTTCGTGTTAACAGCTATGAAGAGGCACTGAACCTAATCAACGAACACGAATACGGTAACGGCACGGCTATCTTCACACGTGACGGTGACACGGCTCGTAACTTCTGTGAAAACGTACAAGTAGGCATGGTCGGTGTCAACGTGCCAATCCCAGTACCTATGGCATTCCACAGCTTCGGTGGTTGGAAACGTTCACTATTCGGTCCACTGCACATGCACGGTCCAGACGGCGTTCGCTTTTACACTCGCATGAAGACAATCACAGCTCGCTGGCCAACCGGTCTAAGTGCTGGTCCAGAGTTCACAATGCCAACAATGAAGTAATCTTCATTGAGCAACAAAAAGACGACCCTTGGGTCGTCTTTTTTGTTTATGCTATCCACTCAACCTTACGAGATCACACATTGAACCCTCAATACCTTAAATCTGACCTACTCATGCTGCTGGCCTCCCTGTTAGCTGCCATTAGCTGGATATTCTCTAAAGAGGTTCTGCTAGGTCTTGAACCCATTCTATTCATGGGCTGTCGATTTATGTTGGCGGGGCTCCTGATTGCCCTGTTCGCACGCAGTGAGTTGTTACTCTTCACCTTACGTGACCTTTCGCGGGTGACCTTGGTTGGTGTGATATTTGCCGCAGGCCTAGGGTTTTGGATATTAGGCCTGTTCCACGGAACTCATATCGGAATCGGCGCGTTTCTGACCAGTTTAGGTGCCATTTTTGCACCTCTTTTGGCGCCACTATTTGGTGACCAACCCACACGTTTTGCCTGGTTCGCGGTGCCGGTTGCTGTGATCGGTGCTGCTTTTCTCACCTTAACATCTAACTTTGTCTTTGGTTTGGGTGAGTGGTACTACTTAGCGTCAGCAATCTCTTTTGCAATCTACCTAAACATCAATAGTCGCGCCGCCGGTAAAACACCATTAAGAGCACTGACGTCGATTCAACTGCTGACAGCGGGCGCTGTTCTGTTGCCGATCTCATTATTAACCGAAAGCTGGACCATTAACGCCGAGATCTCGATTCTAGGCTGGTTTCTTGCCAGTGTGTTAATTGGGACCAGTCTGCGCTTTTTTGTTCAGACCTACTCACTGAAACTTGGCCCCGCAAGCCGAGGTGCTCTGATCCTGACATTGGAGCCTGTTTGGGTGGCTATCTTAGGTATGATTTGGCTGAAGGAGACGATGTCCGCGTCACAACTACTTGGTTGCACGTTGATTCTGCTCGCGGTTTTCATATCCAGAGCAGACCTATTGTTAAAGGTTTTCTGTAAATCGAAACGACTAAGATCCAATGGGCATTCCGCATCTTAAAATCGATGCACTAAAGGTTTAATACATTTATCTACTTTTTCGCATTAGAGTGATCGATCACCTTTAGGAATTGAGCATTGTGAGCAGCACAGATTCAAACAGACATTTAATCATTGAGCGCAACAAAGTTATCTTTGCTGGCATCTGTTCAATGATCCTGACGGTTGGCATAGCTCGATTCGCTTACACACCTCTGCTACCGCAAATGCTAGAGCAGACAGATCTCTCAAAGTTAGTGGGAGGCTGGTTAGCAACCTACAACTACATCGGCTATCTAGTCGGGGCCATCTTAGCGGCGAATATCAAAGAGCTGTCTGCTAAATTTCACCTCTACCGTTTTTATCTAATTCTTGCGACGGTCACTACTTATGGCACTGGCCTTACTGAGGATCACCTGCTCTGGTCAATACTCAGATTTCTCTCTGGCATCTCCAGTACCGCGGGGCTGCTACTCGCCTCTGGACTGGTCATCAACTGGTTGCGCGCCAATCATTTCAAGCCGCAACTAGGGGTCCATTTCATCGGCATGGGTATCGGCATTGTCTTTACTGGGCTGATCACCGCCCTATTTTCGGCCGATCTAAGCTGGGATCAACAGTGGCAGGATCTTGCATTGATGGGCGCCCTCTTTCTTATCCCTGCCTGGCTCTGGATGCCCTACCCACCGAAGTTTGAAGCCAACACCGCCAGTGCTGTTGAAGAGCCCGATTCGCGGTTCATGAATCTACTGATCGCCACCTATTTTTGTGCCGGTGTCGGTTACGTCATTAGTGCTACGTTCATTATCGACATACTACAGAACACCCCTCAGTTAGCCGGCAAAGGTGGTTGGGTGTGGGTCATCGTGGGACTTTGTGCGGCGCCGTCGGCACTGATCTGGGACAAGGTAGCTAACCGCATCGGACAGATACAAGCCCTGCAATTGGCCTACATCATTCAAATCGTTTCGTTTATCTTGCCGCTTGTGACCGACCACAGCTTGGCCAGTTTCATTGCCGCCGCTTGTTGGGGAGGCACCTTTGCCGGAATCGTCAGCTTAACCTTGGCTATTGTCGGACGTGCATTCCCCTACAACCCAGCGAAAGCGATGGCAAAACTGACCATCAGCTTTGGGGTTGCTCAGATCGTTGCACCGATTTTTGCCGGTTACGTTGCAGACCTATCTGGCTCCTACCTTGGAGCACTTCTTGGAGCATTGGTTGTGATGATTGCAGGCATGCTGTTCCTGCATAAGATTGGCTATAACCTGAAGTGAATGACCAAATAAAAACGCCAGGCTGCAACTAAGCAGCCTGGCGTTTTTAGCAGATGCGTAAAATTACTCTTTTACATCTTCGTAAGGAAGACCTACATACTGCTCGGCAATAACACGACGACCATTTTCGTAGTTCATGAAGTAGCTGAGCTCAGAATCCATAAAGCGCTGACGCATTTCTGGATCAGTACCTGCATCGCTAACTTCGTCACCAAAGTCGTGAAGCATGTTAGTCATCATCCAGCTGAAACGTTCACCGTGCCAAACGCGGCGCAGTGCGATTTCAGAGTACTGATCAATGTATTTACGATCACCCGTTTCATAAACTTTAGTCAGAATCTTGTATAGCGTTGCCACATCAGAAGCAGCCAGGTTAAGACCTTTAGCGCCTGTTGGCGGTACGATGTGTGCCGCATCACCGACTAGGAAAAGATTGCCGTACTGCATTGGCTCACAAACAAATGAACGGAGCGGTGCAATAGACTTCTCAAGTGCTGGTCCAGTAGTAACATTGTCAGCCGCCTCTTTAGGTAGGCGCTTTTTAAGCTCTTCCCAGAACGCTTCATCAGACCAATCTTCAACCTTGTCAGTCAAAGGTACCTGAATGTAGTAACGTGAACGAGTTGGTGAGCGCTGTGATGCTAGGGCAAAGCCACGCTCTGATTTCGCATAAATAAGCTCATCGTGACATGGAGGCACATCAGCCAGTAGACCTAACCAACCGAATGGGTAGACACGCTCGTGCTCAGTACGTACATCTTCAGGAATCGTTTGACGTGAAACGCCGTGGAAGCCATCACAACCCGCGATGAAGTCACACTCAAGACGGTACTCTTCTCCACCGTGAGTGAATGTCACATAAGGATTATCACTCTTCACATCATGTGGCTGAACATCCGATGCTTCATAGTAAGTATCCAAGCCTTCAGTTGCTTCACGAGCAGCCATTAGGTCTTCAGTAATATCGACCTGACCGTAACAGACAACGACGTCACCGCCTGTCAAACCTTTAAGGTCGATACGATGATTTTCACCATTTACTGCAATGACGACACCTTCATGAACGTGACCACACTTGTCCATGTTTTCAGCAACACCGGCTTCACGGACTAGATCTGCAAAGCCCTGCTCAAGGATACCTGCGCGGATACGACCCAATACGTAATCACCTGTTACACGTTCAAGTATGACGTTAGAGATCCCTTTCTTGTGTAACAGTTGTCCTAACAACAGACCCGAAGGGCCGCCACCAATGATCGCTACTTGTGTCTTCAATGTTTTCATTATTCTGCTCTCGAGATGATTCAAAATCGTTCAAACATAATGGACCGACGGCTCTGCTCCCAACAGGGCCATTAACGATCATTAATAGTACTTTTCCGATCTTAATTAGAGTCGTAGTTATGAGAACTACGGTAGACAGCAGGGGTTTGATCAGTCAGTTTCTTGAAGAAACGCGAGAAGTAGGCAGGGTCTTTAAAGCCCAGATCAAAGGCCAACTCTTCGACACTACCGCGGGTGAACACCAGACGACGCTTGGCTTCCAGCAGCAATCGCTCTTGCACCATCGCCTTGGCGGTTTTACCCACCTCCTGTTTACAGAGGCGGTTAAGATGATCGGCCGATATTCCAATAAACGACGCATACTGCTCTACCGACAGGTGGTCATAAAGGTGTTGTTCGATCAGCTTCCGGTATCTTATTACCGGTTTGGCGGCTTGAAGTGATGGCGCGGTGTCGGCATCAGTCACTAGCAAACGACGCAGCTGCATCAACGTCGCTCGGGCTAACCACTCTGAAACCAGAGAATGCCCCATATCGACAGAGGCCAGTTCCCGCTCGATCATTCCTATATAGCCTTGAATCTCCTGGACAATACGCTCCTGGCCCACCAAAGAGATCACCGATGCACCAGCAAACAGGGAACCAAAATAGGGTTCACAACGCTCATAGGACTCGTTGGTCAACAGCGGTTCTGCCAATGTCAGCACGACACCCTCAGTTTCGGGCGAGAATCGAAAGCCGTGTACAACGCCGGCTGGCAATGAAATCGCAAAGGGGCCTGTGAGAGACTGTTTTTGATCATCGATGGTCACTTCAGCCATGCCATCAAAGACAAAAATGATTTGGAACATCCGTCCATGTCGGTGTGGTTGGATCGACCAACCATTATCACGACTGCGGCTCGCGATGTTCTCAACATGCACAAACACCGGATCATCGATATTAGATTCACCGTAGAGCCCAAACTGGGGAATAGGGTTCATGCTCGTTGAGGCGGTCATGCTTTTACTGAGCCTCAGCTCGATTCGATAAACGAGTCAGCATATCGACCAGTAGTTCGCGCTCTGAATCTTGTAACGGCTCATAGAAGGCCTCTTCGTTAGCCTGCACCTTCTTCTCTGCCGCTTGGTACCACTCGTTGCCATGCTCAGTCATTCTGAGCGCATAGGATCGTCTGTCATTCTCGGCAGCACAACGCTCTAGCAGATTCATTTTTTCTAGCTTATCGATCGCTGCGACCATAGCCGAACGGTCAGTACCAAGGGTATTCGCCACTGCGGTCTGCGTCAGGCCAGGGTTGCGGTAAACAATTTCCAACACTGAAAACAGACCTGGACTGATGCCTAACTCAGCACAACCTTTGGAAAACCCATTAAAGGCAGCAAGCTGAGCACGACGCAGGTGGTAACCCAGGGAGCTCCCCAATAGGCCAAGATCCACATCTAATTCATTTTTACGTTTTGAACGACTCGCCATTCTTTACCCTTAACACTAATACAGCTGCTATAAGCACTTAAAAAGATAGGGATATTGTAAACACACTTTGTACTTAAATTAAAATTGTTTAGTTACTAAACAGTTTTAGACCAAAGCATATTGCTGAACCCTTTAATTGTTTATATGATAAACAAATATCAGACAGACACTGTGCTTCATAGCACCCAAACAAAATGAGGCTTCTTATGAGCAACTACACTTACATCCAGTTCACTGTTGAAGACGGCATCGGCCACCTACACCTTAACCGTCCTGAGAAGAAAAACGCGATCAACGACGAACTGTGTCTTGAGATCGAACAGGTATTTATCACCATGCCTGAAGATGTACGTGTCGTGATTTTCTCGGGTGCTGGCCCAGAGTTCTGTTCAGGTCTTGATCTTGCGGAACACAAAGCACGCCAAGGCCTAGATGTTGTTAAGCACTCAAACATGTGGCACCGCACCTTTGGACATATTCAAAACTCAGGCCTTCCAGTAATTGCCGCTATGCAGGGTGCTGTTATCGGTGGTGGCCTTGAGCTAGCAACCTGTGCACACGTTCGTGTTTCTGAAAAAGGCACTTACTACCGCCTACCAGAAGGCCGCCACGGTATCTTCGTGGGTGGTGGTGCATCACGTAACGTTGCACGCGTTATCGGTGCCGGCCGCATGACTGAGATGATGCTAACGGGTCGTGATGTCGACGCTGAGGAGGGCTACCGCCTAGGCCTATCACACTACGTTGTTGAAAATGGCCAGTCACTAGAGAAAGCAAAAGAGCTAGCAGCACACATTGCCACCAACTCACCCTACTCAAACTGGGCTATGACAACAGGCCTTCGTCACATCGACAGCATGTCTCATGACGACGGCATGTACACTGAGTCTCTACTTTGCGGTATTACACAGACTCACCCAGACGTTGTTGCTCGTCTAGAGAAGTTCCTAAACCGTAAAAAACAGCCACAGCAGTAAGCGGCCGGAGTTCACTATGCAGATTGCAGATAAACTATTTCTAGTGACTGGCGCTGGCTCAGGCCTTGGTGAAGCAGTGGCACGTCGTCTAAGTGCGATGGGTGGCAAGGTATGTATCGCAGATATCAATGAAGCAGGCGGCAACCGTGTTGCAGCCGATTTGGGCGACTCGGCGATCTTTTGTAAAACTGACGTCTCTGATGAAGCTTCTGTAAGCGCGTGTATCGAAGCAGCAACAGCCAAGTTTGGTGCACTCTCAGGGGTTGTTCACTGTGCTGGTGTTGGCGGTGCTAAACGTCTGGTTGGCCGTGATGGCCCACACGACCTTGCGAGCTTCCAGCGCATTGTAAACATCAACCTAGTCGGTACATTCAACATTGCACGCTTGACTGCAAACGTCATGCAGAACAACGAACCAGGTGATTCTGGCGAGCGTGGTGTGATTGTCAACACGGCATCGGTTGCAGCCTTTGATGGACAAATTGGCCAGGCGGCTTACTCTGCATCTAAAGCCGGTGTAGCAGCAATGACACTACCACTAGCGCGTGAACTAGCGAAACTTGGCATCCGCATCATGACGGTTGCTCCAGGTCTATTCCGCACACCGCTGATGGACGAACTACCTGAAGAGGTTCAGGCAGCGCTTGGGGCATCTGTACCTTTCCCTTCACGTCTTGGTAATCCAGATGAGTTTGCAATGCTTGCACAGCAGATCATCGAAAACCAGATGTTAAACGGTGAAGTGATCCGCCTTGATGGTGCGATCCGCATGGCCGCCAAATAATCATTAAGCAGAGGTAAGTTAACGATGAGTGACTATCAAGCTCCGCTAAAAGAGATGCATTTTTTGGTTCAGAACGCTGTTGAAAATACCGGTCTGAACGCAAATGAAGCGCTGGCTGATTTCGATGCCGATACTGTGGCAGCCATTCTAGAAGCGGCCAGTGAACTGGCTGGAAAATCGCTTTCGCCAATGAATGCTGTGGGTGACAACGAAGGTTGTCGCTTTGAAGATGGCAAAGTCTTCACACCTACCGGTTGGAAAGAGGCGTTCGATCAGTTCGCAGCAGACGGCTGGATGGGCCTAGCCCTACCTATGGATTTTGGTGGTCAGGAGCTGCCTAAATTCATCGCGCAGCCTGTTAACGAGATGTGGCACAGCGCTAACCTTTCGTTTGTCATGTTCCACGCAGTCATTCAGGGCTGTAGCGAAATCCTAATGAAGTTCGGCACGGAAGAGCAGAAAGCTCGTTACATCGAGAAGTTCATCACCGGCGAATGGACTGCTGCCATGGCTTTAACTGAGCCTAGCGCTGGTACTGACTTGGGTGAGCTCAAAACCAAAGCGATTCCTCAGGATAACGGCCAATACCTAATTAAAGGTCAAAAGATCTACATCACCTACGGTGAGCACGACATGACTGAGAACAAGGTTCACTTTGTTCTAGCTCGCACACCCGATGCTCCTGAAGGTAGCCGTGGCATCTCTCTATTTGCTGTACCCACTTACCGTATTAATGACGATGGTTCACTGGGTGAATTTAACGACGTTGTCTGTACCGGCATCGAACACAAAACCGGTCTACACGGTAGCCCGACCTGTTCAATGAGCTACGGTGACAAGGACAACTGTTTCGGCGAATTAGTCGGTCCAGAGAACAAAGGCTTGATGGCAATGTTCATTCTGATGAACGAAGCTCGCCTATCTGTCGGTGTACAGGGTGTAGCTCTTTCTCAAATCGCATATCAGCAGGCGTGTGAATATGCACTTGAACGTCCACAGGGTCGTCACTTTGCTACTGGCGAGCGTCGCGTACCGATCGCACAACACCCCGATGTTGCCCGCATGCTAATGACCATGAAGTCATTCGCGACTGGCCAGCGCGCATTAGGCTACCTAATCGCTGCCCTATTCGATCAATCAGAGCACGCAACGGACGAAGCTGAAAAAGCAGCTGCTGAGTCTCGCATTGCCCTACTCACCCCAATCTTTAAAGCGTTCGCCACTGAACAGGCCAACCTAATGACCGGTACCGGTATTCAGGTATTTGGTGGCATGGGCTTTGTCGAAGAGACCGGCGTCGCACAGTTTATGCGTGATGCTCGCATCACGACCATTTACGAGGGTACTACCGGTGTTCAAGGCAGTGACCTGCTGTTCCGTAAGATTCGAATGGACAAAGGTGCAGCAGTGACTGAACTACTTGAAGAGATCAACGCTGTCGCAGGTGAGCTAAGCGCTAATGCTGAACTTGCCAAACTGGGTCAGGATCTGTCTGCTGCTACCGCAGCCGTTCGTGATGCCATCCCAGCCCTGCTTGTTGAAGAGGCTGATCTACTGCAACTGAATGCAGGGGCAGTACCGATGCTAGATGCACTAGGCTTCCTGCTAACCGCATGGCAGCTCGGTGAGATTGCACTGAAAGCAACAGTAGAACAGAGCAACGATCCAGAGTTCTTCGGCAATATGATTGCACTAGCCAAGTTCTACAACGCACACCAGCTACCTCAGGTGTATGCAAAAGTTGCTAACTTCAATTCCGCAGCTGACGGAATTGCTGACTACAAATTTGATGCCTAAGGCTTAGATGCATTAAGCATCAGGAGATAAACATGACTGCAGAATTTCACTCAGTAAACATCAACGACTTCGGCGTAACTATTGAGAACGCTGCGGACGGCGTGCAATACGTCACCAGTGCAGAGCCATTAGGTGACTACCCCGTCAAACTGACTGACAAACTGGTGCACTGGGCTAACGAGACACCAGACACTGTGCTTATCAGCCAGCGTGGCGAGAGCGGCGAGTGGGAATCACTTACTTTCGCTCAGACACTCGAGCGCGTTCGCTCTATCGCAAGCTGGATGCTAACTCAGAACCTGAGCAACGATCGCCCAGTTGTGATTCTGTCAGGTAACTCAACTGAGCACCTACTGGTTGCGCTAGCCTCAATGTACATTGGCGTGCCTTTCTCGCCTATTTCAACCCCCTACTCGTTGATCTCAAGCGACTACGGCAAACTTCGCCACGTCTTTGACACACTGACTCCGGGTTTGATCTTCACTGATAACCTAGGTCCATACCGTGATGCCATTGACGCGGTTAACACCGATAAAGCACCAGTACTGACCTGCTCAGCAGACCACGCAACGGACGGCTTAAGCTACGCCGTTAGTAACCTAGATGATGCGATCGATTACACAGCATCAGCGGAAGCAGACGCAGCACATAACGCACTAACCGGTGATGCCATCGCAAAGTTCCTATGGACTTCGGGTTCAACGGGTATGCCGAAAGCGGTCATCAACACTCAGCAGATGATCTGTGCCAACCAAGAGATGGTGCGTTCTGTCTACGCTTTCCTTAAAGATGAGAAGCCCGTTATTCTTGATTGGCTGCCATGGAACCACACCTTTGGTGGTAACCAGAACATCGGTATGGCGATCTACAACGGTGGTACCTTCTACATTGATGAAGGCAAACCCGTTCCGAAGATGATTCACCACACCATGGAGAACCTTAAAGAGATTTCACCAACCATCTACTTCAACGTACCTAAAGGCTACGAGTTGATGGCGAGAGAGCTAAAAGCGAACCCTGATATCGCTAAATCGCTGTTCAAGAACTTGAAGATGTTCTTCTTCGCTGGTGCTGGCCTAGCTCAGCACGTCTGGGATCAGCTTGACGAGCTTTCGGTTGAACACACCGGCAAGAAGGTTCCAATGGTGACTGGCCTTGGCGCCACTGAAACTGCACCGTCTGTCCTGTTCGCATCCGTTGAAGAGTCCGCTTCAGGTGTTGTTGGCAGCCCAGCTCCAGGCATTACGCTTAAACTGCTTCCAAACGGTGACAAGACTGAGATTCGCGTGAAAGCGGTCACCATCACCCCTGGATACTGGCGTAACGAAGAGCAGACTAAGAAAGCGTTCGATGAAGAGGGCTTCTACTGTCTTGGCGATGCAGTTAAATGGATCGACGCGAACGAACCAAACCGTGGCCTTCTGTTTGACGGCCGTGTCTCTGAAGACTTTAAACTCGATACCGGTACTTGGGTCAGCGTAGGCACACTGCGTGCTTCACTGATCCACCACTTCGCACCTTACGTGCAAGATGCGGTAATTTGTGGTCGTGACCGTGGTTACATTGCAGCGATGATCTTCCCAGACTGGGCTCACCTTCAGGCGCTGGTTCCTGGTGGCAAAGAGATGGACAACGAAACATTGGTTGCTCAACCTCACGTTAAAGAGGTGATGGCTGAACGTCTTGAGCAGATGGCGGGCACCAGTACCGGTAGTTCAACACGTGTTAAACGCATCACAGTACTGTCTGAACTGCCATCGATTGATGGTAACGAGATCACTGATAAAGGCTCAATCAACCAGCGCGCTGTCATGGCTCGCCGTGCTGATATAATGGAATCACTATACGTTGAGTCACCCGATGACCACGTGATCTCACTTTAAGGGGATAGAGAATGATTAATCTAGACGAAATCATCGCCATCGACTTCCACACACACGCGGAAGAGCCCTGCTCTTGTGATCGTGATGATGGCTACTTTGAGTTCCAAGAAGCCTTTGCGAAGTACTTCAAGAACCCCGCTGGCCACAACATGATGCCATCACCCGATGAGACAGCGGCTTACTTCCGTGAGCGCAAGATCGCATCGGTTATCTTCCCTGTCGACGCAGAGCGTAATACCGGCTTTAAGCGTTACGAAAACGAAGAGGTAGCACGCATCTGTGCTGAGAATGATGACATCCTCATCCCGTTCGCCTCTATTGACCCAGCTAAGGGCCGCTTAGGTGCTCGTGAAGCGCGCCGCCTTGTACGTGAGTTTGGTGTGAAAGGCTTTAAGTTCCACCCAACCATGCAGGGCTTCTACCCGAACGATCGCTCAGCGTACGTTCTATACGAAGCGATTGCTGAAGAGGGTGCTATCGCCCTATTCCACACCGGCCAGACCGGTGTGGGTGCGGGTGCACCTGGTGGCATGAACATGCGTCTTAAGTACTCACAGCCGATCTACCTTGACGATGTTGCTGCAGACTTCCCAGACATGACCATCGTTATGGCACACCCAGCCTTCCCATGGCAGGAAGAGCAGCTATCAGTACTGACTCACAAGCCAAACGTCTACATGGATCTATCAGGTTGGTCTCCAAAGTACTTCTCACCAATCCTGCTGCAGTACATGAACAGTATGCTTAAGAAGAAGATGCTGTTTGGTTCTGACTGGCCTGTCATCACACCTGATCGCTGGATTGCTGACTTCGAAAAACTCGACGTTAAAGAGGAGGTAAAACCTCTGATCATGAAAGAGAACGCTGCACGCATTCTCGGTTTGAAATAACCTTTCAAACTGACAAAAACGGGCCTCTAGGGCCCGTTTTTTATTGTCTGAACTCACTTACTGCACTGCTTATTTGTCATACTCAATCAAGAAGGCTTGGAGTTTAGCCAGTTCGATCGGTTTAGAGATCACGATATCAGCGCCGGCCTCTAACATAAGATCGGTCTCTGCGCCGATGGTGGCTGCCGTCAGACCGACAATGGGGCCAGTATAGCCTCTCTCACGCAGCCCTTTCACTAGACCGTAGCCATCCAGTTCCGGCATAAAGATATCAGACAACACCAGATCAAAAGCACCCTCGGCATAGGCGTCTAGGGCCTGTTGGCCATCGCTGTTAACAACCACACTAGCGCCCTGCTTTTTCAACATCTTGGCGGTTAGCATCTGGATGACGTTATTATCCTCTGCCATCAAGACTCGCTTACCCTCCAGTGGATTATCGATCGGCACTGGAGTTTCACTAGTCTGTTTGGATAGATTGACCACTAACTCGATCACAAATTCAGCGCCGCCCTGTTCAGAGGTTTCATAATGAAGATCCCCGCCCATCAAAGCCACTATCTCTTTGCAGACAAACAGACCCAAGCCAGTTCCCTCTGCGTTAGTGTCACCGCGTTGATATGCCTCAAACAGAGTATCTATTTTAGAGTCAGAAATACCCTTACCGTTATCTGAGATTCGAATCGTCAACGCCTTGGTGTGATTCCCTTTTAGTTCGCCACTAGCATGGAGTTGAACCTTATCCCCACCCGAGTGAATGATGGCGTTTTTAATGAGGTTCGCTATGGCCTGTCTGAGCAACGTGGATTGGATATGAACCGATTCACTGGTTAAATTCGATAAGTCCGCGGTAAGTTCGACACCCGATCGCTCTGCAAGAGCCGATAGGTTTGCAACCTGAGCCGTGAGCATTTCATCTATCACAACATCTTTAAACGCGGCTTTCGCCATACGTTCTGGCTGAGCCACTGCACGCAAAGTATCGATCACACCCAAAAGATGCTCAATATTGCTTTCGACAAGGGCTTTATCCAGCGTCTCTCCCTCTTCAAGATCATCGAGCATCATCTGCAGACTGGCCGCAGGGGTGCGCAATTCATGGCCAATTACGGCGTACATCTGGGCCTGGCGATCCTGTTCTTGGGCGAGCTTGGACATTGCAGTTTCAGCTTGCTCACGGGCCTCTACCTCGTCCGTAACATCCACTGAGGCCCCCACATAAAATGGACGACCCTGACGACGCTCAAGCTTCTCGAAGATACGAATCTTATGAACGGAGCCATCGCTAAAGATATGATCAACCGTCGACGTTGCAAAGTATCCTTCAGGTGCGGTTTTACCCCGTTCTATATGCTCTAGCGCACCAGGCCTTGAATCCTCCGTGAGGCCTTCAAGCATTCGCTCTTGTGAGATCTCACCGACTTCGGGATCAACCCCAAAACGTTCGCACAATACCGAGTTCGCATGCATAACGCCGTTTTCGAGGTCAAACACATAAAGACCAATCTTGCCTTGATCGGTAATCAGCTTAAGCTGTTCCGCCTGTTTCTCGGCCTGCCGCTTAGCTCGCACTGCCTCAATTATCTCAACCGAGGCACCGAGCGCATGTAGACGACCTTCTCGCATCTGTGTGGTGGCAGTGACGCGCATATGGATCAATTCACCATCATCTTTGTAGTAGGGGTGTTCGAAGGTGGTTACTCCACCTAGACCCGCCTCTATAGCTCGCTGCACATTGCTTTCAAATTCAGGGCGAGCATCGGCTGGGATACTGGCGACTATCTCAGCCATCGGAAACGCCGGCGCATCCGCTGGCAGTCCGGCGCGCTGTTTCAGAAGTGCATTACCGTCTATCAGACCGCGCTCAAGATCCACCTCGAAGTAGGCGACCTCGCCACTCATCGCTAGCAGGTTTAACTGTTCCGCCTGTCTCTCTGCTTGCTCTTTGGCCTGCACCTCATCGGTTATATCCAGCGAAAGGCCTAAGAAACTTGTGCGACCGTTCAGCTCCCGCTTGATGCGTGAAACGCGCATGTAATGAAGATCACCATTAGCAAGGTAAAATGGATGCACAAAGGCCTGCAGTTCGCCATTCGGTGACTTCGCTAAGACTTCACGGGGCGTTTTGAAGGTTGCGCGAACCTCTTCCGTTTGGTGAGCATAGAATAGCTCTATGTCACGCTCTGACTCTGAGTGTTCAACCCCTAAACGCGCCGATACCTCAGAATTACACTTAAAGGTGCGAGTATCTGGGAAAAATTCGATAAGCCCAACGCCACCAACATTTGAAACAAGATTGATTTGATCGGTTAAGTCTTCGGCCTCTTTGGAGAACTGAACCTCTTCAGTAATATCAATTGAAACACCGATAAATAGCTTTTCACCCTTACGTTCTATGGACTGACCGACCACTTTAAAATGACACAACACTCCACTTGGCTGGATACGCATATCGTGAACAAAATTCGTATGAGTGCCTACCGGACCTTTGACTAGTTTATCAAACACTTCACTAATAGCTGCCAGACTCTCCTCTGGAAAGCAGTGCGTATAGTCGCTAAACACTATCGGGGCATCAGACTTCGACAGACCGAATCGAGATGAATTGACGGCATCCCCTTTTAAAAGCCCGGTTTCCAGACCGTATTCAAAAAAACCGATGTTAGCCTCAGATGAGACCACCTTTTGTCGAGCACTTTCCTCTTCAATCCATTTATTAGAGTTCATATGTTGACTTAACAGTTGAAACAACACCTCAAGCCCAATGATCGTCAACCCGGTAAAGGTGACGAACTGAAGCAGCACTCGAACCACTGACAGATCAAAGATCAAAACGGCAACAGCGCCTACCAAAGCATTAATACAAGCCAAGAGAGCAAAGACCGCAAAACGAGGAAGCAACAGACACATCAACAGTGTGATGATCAGGCTGTAGGTATAACCGACCGTTGGGTTTGAATAACGAAGCGTTGCCACTGCACCCGCTATAAAGATAACCAGGATCGAAATCATTAGTCGGTGCTGATAACGCAGCGGAATAGAACGCAGCGACGCGATGATCAAACAGATGAACAAGACACCCTGGGCCATCACTGGCCCGAACGCACCATCAATAGCGATAGCGCCCCACAGGCTCAGCACAAGTGCTGGCAGCGATAGCAACACCATAAAAAAGGCGACTTTAATCGCTAACTTGTCATAAATCGTTTTTGAAGCACTGTTCATATATCAACCAACTTTTAACTATTTTGCGTTGCAAATTGCAAATACATAGAGAGAATTTGCAAAATAACAAGGCTCATTTAAGACAGATGGAGCTAAAATAGCTTAATAAAGCCCTAAATAGAGCTAAGCAATTTTCAGGCCAACTTATCCTCAACTAGAACGCTTTTGATTAAACAGCATCAAACCAAGCGCCAACGCAACAGTCGGGAAGATCACCAGATTAAGTACCTGCCAACTGGTCGAGTTGAGCAGCAAACCGGACATAAACGAGCCGACCGCCACAATGGAGAAGATCAAAAAGTCGTTTAAACCTTGGGCAACACTCTTATCCTCTTCCGGAACACTTTGCGCCACCAACGCCGTCGCACCAATGAAGCCAAAGTTCCAACCGATACCCAACAGAATCAACGAACCCCAGAAGTGGGTCAGCTCCAAGCCAAACAGCGCAATTAATCCAGAGAGCGCAATGAGTAGAAGCCCTATGGCTGTGATACGCGCTTTGCCATACTTAGCCATTAATTTCCCGGTAAAGAAGCTCGGCGCGAACATCGCCAACACGTGCCACTGAATTCCCAGCGCCGCTTGATGTACCTCGTGACCGTGCGAGACCATGGCGATCGGTGCAGCGGTCATGACAAAGGCCATTAGGCCATAGGAGACCACACCGGCAGCAACCGCTGTCAGATAGGCGGGGCGCTTAAGCAGCGCCAGCGCTTCCAACTTTGAGCCACCCGACTTCGCTTTAGAGCCGGACTCCACCGGTTTAAGCTGAGTCAGCAGTATAATGGCCAACACACCCAGCACTGACATCGACAGGAAGCTACCAGCATATTGCGCTTCTAGTGCACCCTCGGTCCAGACAACGACCTGTGGACCAATAATCGCGGCGGCTAGACCACCAATCATAACGCGTGATATCGCCTTACCCTGCTCTTCACTCGCCACCCCTTCGGTTATGGCAAACCGGTAGCTCTGAACATGCGCCGCGTAGAAACCCGCCAAGAAGGTGCCACTACAGAACCAGATAAACGACTGGTTGATGATCGACGTCCCTGCCACAAGTCCCGCCAATACGCAGACCATAGCGGCAAACAGATAAGCCGCTTTTCGCCCGAACTGTCGCACCATAAAGGCAGCCGGCAAGGTACTGAGCGCAACACCTAAATTGAACAGAAACACCGGCATGGTGATCAAGTCTTGCGGTGCATTAAGAGAGAGACTGACCAGACCGCCCAACGAGATGATGATCGGCGGCGTCGAAGCCCCTAGTGCTTGCGCAACGGGGTAGAGTTTCACATTGGTTGAAGCAGAAGACATAAGATTTCCTTAAAAGCACTAGTGCTGTGTGCGATAACAGGCTAAGTTCTCATATAGGGATTAGTGTTACAAGAAGGATTTACAGCCCATGGCACGCATTAAAATTGATATGCCCGATAACTACCTATTTTCGACGGTAATGGATGTTCGTATCAGCGATATCAACTACGGCAACCACCTAGGTAATGACTCGGTTCTGAGTTTCGTTCACGAAGCGCGTACCCGTTTTTTCAGACAGTATGGCTATACCGAAATGGATGTAGAGGGCTTTGGCATCATCATGACCG
Source organism: Marinobacterium sp. xm-a-152 (assembly GCF_013282965.1). Classification (NCBI taxonomy): domain Bacteria; kingdom Pseudomonadati; phylum Pseudomonadota; class Gammaproteobacteria; order Oceanospirillales; family Oceanospirillaceae; genus Marinobacterium; species Marinobacterium sp. xm-a-152. The sequence goes on from NZ_WBYI01000005.1 coordinate 74,151, forward strand.
ATAGCGCAGTCGTCTATAAGGCGGAGGGCTTCCACGGCGACCAGATCCAGATCGACATCACGGTCGGGGACTTCAACAAGTATGGCTGCGATATTTTCTATCTAATGACCAACAGAGCGACCGCCGTCGAGATAGCGCACGTAAAAACCGGCATCGTCTTCTTTGATTATGACGCACGCAAAGTGGTGGGATTACCAGAGGCGTTTCGGGCTAATTTGTTGAAAGAGGCTTAGCCATGCAGTTAATGCTCTCACATACCTCGCCCTATGCACGGGCGGTGCGCATCGCGATCATGCTTAAAGGGCTAGACTCAGAGTGCAGCATGGTTTGGGTTGATCCCGCATCAAACACTCCTGAACTGGTTCAGGCCAACCCCAGTGTCAAAGTCCCCACGCTGATTCTGGATGATGGCACTACCCTGACCGAAACCCTGCTGATCATGCAGTACTTGGAGCGCCGCGCACCCAACCCTCCGCTTTTTCCCAATGCTCAAGCCATTCAAGAGATGTCGCTGGCAGGCAGAGCCATCGGTTTACTCGATGCAACCGTCTGGATGATGCTCTTTAACAAATCACTGGCGACTGACGAGAACCGTAACAGCGTACTACCTACTCGTCGATTACGAGCCATTGAACGCCTGTTAGATGAGCTCGCTGAACACCCGCCAAGAGTCGTTGGAGCCACGCCTGGAATGGGCCAGATACTATTACTGTGTGCGCTTGAATACTTAGAGTTTCGCTTTCCAGAAATGAACGCGACCGAAAGAGCGAAACTGGTAGAGTGGTGTAAGCCGTTAAAAGCATCTGAGCCGTTTCATCTGACCGAGTTTTATTGACGGTGTCAGCGAGCTCCCAAGGTCTTGGTGACTGGCTTCAGCCTGTCATCCGCTCACTACAAACAGTGAATCTCTGGAAAAGGCTGCAACGGCAGATGACAGGCTAAAGCCAGTCACTTTCCGATCAGAACATTACTCGTCCGGTGGGTATTCGTAGCTGTGTGCAAGGTTTTCGAAACGGGTGTACTTGCCGATAAAGGCTAGTCGAGTAGTACCGATCGGGCCGTTACGCTGCTTACCAATAATGATCTCAGCTACCCCTTTCTCTGGCGAATCTTCGTTATAAACCTCATCACGATAGATGAACATGATGACGTCGGCATCCTGCTCGATCGCACCGGATTCACGGAGGTCGGAGTTCACTGGGCGTTTGTTAGGGCGCTGCTCCAGAGATCGGTTAAGCTGCGACAGTGCGACAACCGGACAGTTCATCTCTTTGGCTAGCGCTTTCAACGAGCGGGAGATCTCTGAGATCTCGGCGGTACGCCCTTCGCTCTTACCGGTCTTAATCTGCATCAACTGCAGGTAGTCGACCATGATCATGCCGATCTCACCATGCTCACGCACAATACGACGGGCACGGGTACGCATCTCGTTAGGGCTGATACCCGGCTGATCGTCGATATACAGGGGCTTGTTCTTCAACATGTTGACGGCCGCCGTGAGCTTTGGCCAATCATCATCTTCCAACTGACCGTTACGCACACGCGTCTGGTTGATACGACCAAGCGATGACAACATACGCGTCATCAACTGAGCGGCAGGCATCTCGAGGCTGAAGACTAGAACCGGTTTATCGTCCCCCATCAGGGCGTTTTCCACCAGGTTCATAGCGAAGGTGGTGTTATGGACACAAATATCTTCAGCGACAAAGTTGTGTAGTTCAGGGACGGTTAAATCATAAACCTGATCATTTCCAACATAATCGATCGAAACTATCTCATCCCAATATAGATCAGAACTAGAGAGACTCATCAGATAGCTATCATCAAAGAGCTCTGCATAAAAACGAGCTTTTTGGCGACTTAACGAACGCTTACTTACACCCTGTAAATGTGGATTAAATCCATTCGGACACTCTAACCCTTTCTGTGCAAATAGATCTGGCCAGCTCTGCTCGCCTTTCAGTTCAAGGATATAGTCGTTGACTGAATCCGGCAGTGCATCTCGGTTTGTGTGAGATCTTTTTAATGACAACTCAGCTTTGGCATTTGCAAGACGATCCTCTTTACCAATCATTCCTATCTGAGTGATAAAGGTTTCTATCGATTCGCGCGAAATCAGCTCAACTTCGAACTGGTCACGCTTGTGGTGCGTCTTAGTTCTTAGCTTGGCAACTATTCCAAAACGCAAAAGCAAATGTTGGATATCACTCGCTAGGGATTCACTGGCACTGCTGTAACTAATCCGAATCTGCCCAGTTGAACTGAATGAGACTCCACCATCACATGCAAAAATACGATTTAGGAAGAGCTTCAAATGACTTTTTGGCAAGCTAAAAACTGCTTCTGGAATAACCTTATCATGCGCTAAACAACCCCAAACACCCTGCTCTTTCAAGAACACTGTCACCGGGTTAATTAACGTTGAACCAGACTCATAAACCTCATAGGTCTCCTGCTGGAACTCACTTCCAAAAACATCACAAAGGGACTGGTAACCTAATGGATTTGGCACAGAAACGGCATTACGCCAGGCACTAATTGTCGACGGCTGGAGTGATAATCTATTGGCTAACGCTTTACCTGAGAGTCCAAACCTTTGCATCGCGTTTTCTAAATATGCTGCAAATCTAACTCTCATTAGATTGGTATTTTCAGAGCGCCCAGAAACACGGTAGCTTGGCGCACGATGATCGTAACTGGTACGAGTCACCTTAGCCGAATTAAACTGTTCAACGGCCTGTTTAAAGTCAGCAACAATGGTTTTATTTACATTAGTAAAGATGGGGTTAGTTTGCGTGGTACCGCCATCGCTCAAGAAATAAGCCAGGGCTTTAACTTGATACTCTGGCAAGGGTGTCGAGCCAAAAATTGGCAGCGCCCTTGGCACACCAATTTTTTCACCAATGGATATATCGGCTAGTTTTTTCCACCCTTTACCCGTTAAAAATGGGTGAGTTAACGTTGTTTTAATCGAGCGACCGAGTGCGGTTTTGACTTCAAATACAGGTTTAATGCCATCATCCACAAATTGTGAAGCACGGGCTTCCACTAACTTAAACTGATCATTAACTGAAGTAACTGCACCATATTGTTCGGCAACCATCTCATCGATCGTTAATCGTGAGCCCGTTTTCGGGTCGACTAATCGTGAACCTGAAACAATGCACTTACCCATCGAGGGCCTTGCGGCAACGATGATCAGATCTGACGGCTGCAGACCACCGGTGCGCTCGTCCAGGTCATCAAAGCCAGTCGTTAGGCCGGTGAGTGCATCGCCATTACTGAACAGTTCATCGATACGTTCAACGGCCGCTTTAAGCAGCGGGTTAACCGATTGAGGGCCACTCTGGTTGGGACGGTTCTCTGCAATTTGAAAGATCTTAGATTCCGCCTCATTCAAGACCTCATCGGCCGAACGACCATCTGGGAAGAAGGAGGCGTCTGAGATCTCTGTCGAGACCGAAATCATCTGACGCAGTAAGGCACGATCGCGGACAATCTCTGAGTAGGCTCGAATGTTGGATGTACTTGGCGTGTTGCGCGCAAGATCAACCAAATACTCTAGCCCGCCAGCACGTTCCAGCTCACCGGTACGGTCCAGCTCTTCAGAAAGCGTGACAACATCGATCGGACGGCCTTGATCGATCAGCTTCTGCATGGTGCGGAACATCATGCGATGCCCACCGGTGTAGAAGTGCTGTTCCAGACAGACTTCCGACACAACGTCCCAGGCGTTGTTGTCCAGCATCAAGCCACCCAGCACCGACTGCTCCGCCTCTATCGAGTGAGGCGGTACTTTGGCCTGTGTGAGATCGTCGTCTTGGAAATCGAGCATGGTCTAATTACTGCAAAAATAAAATGATTAGAGCAGGTAACTATACCTGTTTAGGCATAAAAAAACCGCGCCGAAGCGCGGTTTTTTTTGAGAAAGCGTCTGATTACTCAGCAGCGATCTTAAGGTTCACTGTAGCAGATACTTCTGCGTGTAGTTGAACAACGATTTCGTATTCGCCGATGTTACGTAGAACACCGTTTGGAAGACGAACTTCGCTCTTCTCTACTTCAGCGCCAGCCGCAGTGATCGCTTCTGCGATGTCACGTGCGCCGATAGAGCCGAACAGTTTACCTTCATCACCAGCAGTTGCTGTGATAGTTACTTCTTTGCCTTCTAAAGCTTCACCGCGTGCAGTCGCAGCAGCAAGTGCTTCAGCAGCAGCCGCTTCTAGTTCAGCACGACGCTCTTCGAAGCGTGCAACGTTGGCAGCAGTTGCAGAAACTGCTTTACCTTGTGGGATCAGGTAGTTACGACCAAAGCCAGCTTTAACGTTAACTTTATCGCCTAGTGCACCTAGTTTACCGATCTTCTCGAGGAGGATAACTTCCATCTCTCAAACCTCATTTAGGCTGCAGGTATACCTGCAGTAAAAAATTAAACAATCACCCAAAGATAGCTATAGAGCTATCAATCACTATTAACGGTCGTGACCGTCAGTGTATGGAAGAAGTGCTACGTAGCGAGCGCGCTTGATAGCAGTAGCTAGCTGACGCTGGTACTTAGCTTTGGTACCAGTGATACGGCTAGGTACGATCTTGCCAGTTTCAGTGATGTAACCTTTTAGGACGTCTAGATCTTTGTAATCGATCTCAGTAACGCCTTCTGCAGTGAAACGACAGAACTTACGACGACGGAAAAAACGTGCCATCTGAATATCTCCTACTTAAATTATTCTTCAGAAGCTGCTGCTGGAGCAGTTTCTTCAGTTTTAGCTGGCGCTGGACGCTCTTCGCGACGAGGCTTACGCTCTTCACGCGCTTCAGCAGCTTTGATTGGAGATGGCTCTGTGATCGCTTCTTTAGTGCGAATAACCATGTTACGTAGCACAGCATCGTTGTAGCGGAACAAGTTTTCTAGCTCGTCCATTACAGCTTGAGTAGCTTCGATGTTCATAAGAACGTAGTGTGCTTTGTGTACATTGTTAATTGAGTAAGCCAATTGACGACGACCCCAGTCTTCTAGACGGTGGATCTTGCCGTTATCGCCTTCGATCAGAGTCGTGTAACGCTCGATCATTGCAGGCACTTGCTCGCTCTGGTTCGGGTGAACCATGAACAGTACTTCGTAGTGACGCATTGTAGCTCCTTACGGTTTATTAGCCTTTGGATCGTCTGTGACCGGCCCCTTTACAGCCGATCTTTCCAAAAGCAAGGAGGTTGATATAAAAAAGGACGCGTGATCATACTGATCTGCGCGCCCTTTTGCAAGTCCAGTGCGGGATTATGCGTCGTTGATCTCCACGCTGTGAGTAATCTCGACTCCACCACCTTCAAGCATCTTAGAGACTGAACAGTACTGCTCTGCCGACAAACGAGCCGCACGTTCAACCGCGGCCGGTTTAAGGTTATGGCCAGTGACCTTAAAGGTCAGATGGATCTTAGTGAAGACAGCAGGCACAGCGTCTGCTCGCTCTGCATCAATGGAGGCAACACAGCTAACCACATCTTGGCGAGCTTTTTTCAGAATGCTCATGACATCAACACTGGCACAGCCACCTAAGCCAACCAGGATGTACTCCATTGGACGCGGCCCAGTCTCTAAATCACGGTCAATATGTGCTTCAAACTTAGAGTCGGTAATCGCTTTAAAACGCTCTTCCCCTTCCCAGCTTACTTCAACATGCATAATAAAATCCTTTTATTTAAACAGCTCAGCCAGACGTTCACCCGGCACGTCGGCACGCATAAATGCCTCACCCACCAAGAAGGCGTTTACCTGATGCTGACGCATTAGCGCCACATCGTCGGGCCCTAAAATACCACTCTCGGTGACTACAATACGATCATCAGGAATGTCCGCCAACAGCTGTATGGTGGCATCTAAGCTAACGTCAAAGGTGTGCAAGTTACGGTTATTAATACCCACTAGGGTGTTGCCCAGCGGCAGAGAACGGAGCAGCTCGTCACGATCGTGCACTTCGATCAGCACATCCATACCCAGCGATATAGCTAGGTCGTTGAGCTCTTTCATTTTGGCATCATCCAAAGCCGACACGATCAGCAGTATACAATCCGCACCCATGGCACGCGCTTCATAGACCTGGTACTCATCGACAATAAAGTCTTTGCGAATGACCGGTAGCGAACAGGCTGCACGAGCCTGCTGTAGGTACTCAGTAGCCCCCTGAAAGAAATCAACATCGGTCAATACCGACAGACAACTTGCACCGCCTGCGGCATAAGATTGCGCGATATCAGCTGGGTGAAAGTGTTCACGTAGTACCCCTTTACTAGGGCTCGCTTTTTTAATCTCAGCAATGACTGCCGAGCGACCTTCTGACAATGCATTTTGCATCGATTTCACGAAACCGCGCGGATCAGTGGCACCGCCTCGGTTCGTTTCGATTTGAGCTTTCAGATCAGTAATAGAGACCTGTTCTGAACGTTCGGCAATCTCTTCAAATTTACGATCAATAATTCGGGTTAGTACCGTAGGGATATTTGACATTAGGCTTCCTTAAACGCCTGACTGAAACGAGCCAGCTCTTCCATTTTCGCTAACGCCGCACCGGATGCGAGCGTCTCCACCGCCAACTGGACACCCGCTTTGAGTGACTCAACCTTGTCCGCTGCGTAGAGTGCAGCACCCGCATTCAGCGCTACCATATCGGCCGCTTTAGGGTTGGCGCCACTCATCGCTGCTCGAATCAGAGCAAGACTTTCGTTCGCATCAGCCACCTGCAAACCTTCTAGGGTTTGTGCTTCAAGACCCGCGCTTTCGGCTGTAATTTCGTACTCTGTTACTTCACCGTTTTTCAGCTCTGCCACCTGCGTTGTGGTCGCCAGCGAGATCTCATCCAGACCATCATTAGAGTGAACAACCAAAGCGTGTACGGCACCCAAACTGCGCAAGGCTTCAGCCATTGGGCGACACAAAGACTCATCAAACACACCCATGAGGTAGTGCTTAGCACCCGCTGGGTTGGTCAGAGGACCCAGAACATTAAACAGCGTACGCATCGCCAACTCACGACGAGGACCGATGGCATGCTTCATCGCACTGTGATGCTGTGGCGCAAACATAAAGCCGACTCCCACCTCATCAATACAGCGAGCAACCTGTTCTGGGTTCAGCGCCAAGTGAATACCCGCCGCCTCAAGAAGATCTGCAGCACCTGATTTTGAAGAGACCGAACGATTACCATGCTTTGCTACAGTACCGCCCGCAGCTGCGACAACAAACGAGGTCGCAGAAGAGACATTAAACAGGTTTGAACCATCCCCGCCGGTACCAACAATGTCGACCGCTTGTGGTTCTGTGACACTCACCGGTACTGCTAGAGAGCGCATAACATCGGCTGCTGCGGTAATCTCTTCTACGGTTTCGCCTTTAATGCGAAGTGCTGTTAGAAAAGCACCGATCTGAGCGTCGGTCGCCTCGCCTGTCATGATCTGGCGCATAGCCGCGGTCATCTCATCACGCGATAGGTGATGCCCCGCAACAACTAAGGCTAATGCCTCTTTAATATCCATGGTATTTCCTTTCTTCGTGCTCGCAGCGCACGCGCAACTGTTATAACAATAACTGTTATCTTTTGGTGATGCTGTACGATGCCCAATCCCAATCGGGTTCGCAACCTCTTTAGAAGAAAATCCTTAGCCTTTTGGCGATCCTAGACCAATTGCATTAAATGCAGAGCGAAGTAGAGCCAAGGGACCACCAACGCCATCGAAAGCGTCGAGACAATCCAATTTGAGTTAGCCAGATCAACATCCAAATCGTAATAGGCGCTGGCCACCACTGAGTTGACCGCAGGGGGCATGGAGCTCAATATCAACACGACGCCGAGCGCCAAGCCACCGGCGTATTCGCCCAATCCAACCAACCAGGCCATAGAGAGGGTCAACAGCGGAACCAAGGTGACGCGGGTAATGGCCACTTGCAGTGAATATTTGGCGTAGCGCGCAATACTGGTCAGTTTCAATCCCAAGCCGACCGACACCAGCATACTGAAGGTCCCGATCGGAATGACCCAATCATTCGCACTGTCTAGAAATAGAGGACGGTCTATTCCGCTGAGGTTAAACAGAAACCCAAGGGTAAACGCCGTTAAAATAGCGATAAGAAAGGGCTGCTTAATCACCTTAATGAGTCGCTGAGAACGAGTCAGCCCCTCACTCCCTTTGCCTGAAACCCACTGCGCGACCGGATACCCCACCAGAAAATAGAAGATCTCCTCAAACAGTCGATAGAGGGTGACCAACGCAAAGCCCGCCTCACCCAAAAAGAGGTAGACCACCAAGGATCCCATGGCACCAATATTGGTGAAGCTGGTGGTTAAGCCCATTACAGCTCGACTTGGTCGATCCTGCTTATTTAAGAGACCCAAGCCATAGCCCAGCAGACCGCCGACGATCAAAGCAAATAGGCAGATCAAAGGCAGTGCCAGAAGGCTAGGATCCGTAAACTCGAGCACCCAGATCGCTAATAGAAAGGCGATGGGGATCATCACCATGATGCCTAAATCACGCGTCACGCGACTGAGTGTGGTTAACGCAAAAGGGAGCCTAATAAGAGACGCTTCAACGACTCTGCGCAGCAGGTAGCCACTGCCCAGACCGGCAAAAATAATGAACAGCGAAAAGGAGAGCTTATCCATAAAGCGCTAACCATCAATCCTTGAAAGTTAATAGCCAATTAGTGGTGAAAAGAGTCCAGTGACTCGACTACCTGATCTGGGTTGCACTCTTCAATAGGGCGCCCATGATTGTATCCGTAAGGCACTGCCAGAGCGGCTACGCCGGCAGCATGAGCGGCATTAATGTCATTGGAAGAGTCACCCACCATGAGGGATTCGTCAGCACTCACACCCGCTTTAACCATGATATCCAGTAACTGATCAGGTTCGGGCTTACGTTTAGGTAGCGAGTCGCCACCACTCACAAAATCAAACAGATGAGCAATGCCCACCCCTTCAATTAATGGAGTGGTGAACTGCATAGGCTTATTGGTAACGACCGCCAGCTTGATGCCTTTTTGGCTCCAACGCGCCAGCGCCTCTTTAACCCCAGGATAGGTACAAGCCGTCACGCCATTAGAGGCTTCGTAGTAGTTAAGAAACAACTGATAAGCCTGCTGATACTCAGGTGTCTCTTGAAGATCAGCGGGATAGTCCATGGCATCCGATAGCGCCCTAGCGACCAGCGCATGCGCACCATTACCGACCCAGGTTCGAATTTTGGCATCACCCGCCTCGGGTTTGCCAACGGCTTTTAACATCTGATCGACCGCGACCGTCAGATCTGGAACGGAGTCGACTAGAGTACCATCCAGATCCAACATGATGAGTTTGGGTGCTTGATCGGCAAAGAGTCTCATCGCGTGGTAGCTAGCTCCGCTCGCATAGTGTCGATGGTCGCTTTGTAGTCATCGGTATTGAAGATCGCAGAGCCTGCAACGAATGTATCGGCACCCGCTTTCGCGATCTCTGCAATATTACTGGTCGTTACACCACCGTCTATCTCAAGACGGATATCCAAACCAGACTCATCAATACGACGACGTGCTTCGCGCAATTTATCCAGCGTTCCTGGAATGAACTTCTGACCACCAAAACCGGGGTTCACCGACATTAGAAGAATCATGTCGACTTTATCCATGACATGATCAAGGTAGTGCAGCGGCGTCGCTGGGTTAAACACCAAGCCAGATTTACAACCCCCGTCACGCACCATCTGCAGTGAGCGATCGATATGCTCAGACGCTTCAGGGTGAAAGGTGATGTAGCTGGCGCCAGCGTCGATGAAGTCACCGATCAGACGATCGACAGGTTTAACCATCAGATGCACATCAATTGGCGCTTTAATGCCATGGTTAACCAGTGCCTTACAGACCATTGGGCCAATGGTCAGGTTAGGAACGTAGTGATTATCCATCACATCGAAATGAACAATATCGGCGCCTGCTTCCAATACGTTTTCAACCTCTTCACCTAAACGAGCAAAATCCGCTGACAATATTGAAGGGGCAATCAAAAAATCTTTCATGGGTCTAACCTAACTGTTTAATTGGGTTCATTTTAAGTCAGTGCTAAAAGAGACAACAGAAAGAAAAACTGAAGACTCTTTTAATGGGCCGTTAACTGGCTTTGCGGACCTCTCGAATCAGGTCATAGGCCGCCTGGATCTCTTGCGCCTTCTCTTTAGCCAGCTGCATCATCTCTTCTGGCAAACCTTTTGAGACCAGCTTATCAGGGTGGTGCTGACTCATCAGTTTGCGCCAAGCCCTTTTTACCTGTGCATCGGTGGCACTGGCATCCACACCGAGTACACCATAGGCCTCATCGATACGCTGCTGAGTCGGTGCACCACCCTGCCAGTGCTGATGAAAACTGCTTTGCGCCTGCATTCGACGAATCAGAGCATCAATGGCATCGCGTTTAAGACCCAGTCGCTGACAGATATCGACAATCACCAAACGCTCGGCATCGCTGATTTCACCATCGGCAAAAGCCGCTGCCATCTGCAATTCAAAAAAGATCATGCGCAGGTCATTACGATGTCTAAAGACTGCAGCAAGTGGGCGCAACAGTGGATCCAGATCAAAGTCTGGGGACTTACCCTCGGTAAAGTACTCTATCGCCTCTCGGCGCTTGGACTCATCGAGCTGCATTCGATCCATCACGGAGCGGGCGTATGCGATCTCATCCTCGGTCACTCGCCCATCCGCTTTTGCGATACGCCCCATGACGGCAAAGGTCGCTCGAAAGAATATTAACTGTGGTGCCATCTGCTTAGCTGAACGAATGCCACGCTCTAACTGAAAGCCTAAAAAACCACCAAAAATCAGACCCCAGATACCACCGGTAAACAGGCCTACCAGTGCACCTAACACTACACCGGAACGGTATCGAAAAATTTGTTCGCCTATGGCTTGAGGATTCATCAACCCGCCTCTTTCAAAAAGGTTTCAACATCGGCAAGGCGATCCACCGTACCCACATCATTCCAATATCCGCCTAGCTTAGCACCGGCCACTTTAGACTGCTCTATCATTCTGCGTAAAAGCGGCGCTAATGCCGCTTTTTCGTTAAGCGCCAACTCATCAAACTGTGAAGGTCGTAACAGACTCACACCCGCAAAAGTCAGCTTTTCGTCACCCTGAAGTGAGACTCGCTGATCAGACAGGGCAAAGTCGCCATCAATGTGCCAGCTTGGATTATCAACCAACCAGAGTTTAGCCAGGTCGTCTGAATCCAGAGTTAAATCCAGATCTGAGTACTCTTGGGAGAGATAGACATCCCCATTGACCAGAATAAACGGCTGATCTGAATCTTCTGATTTGAGCATCGGCAGAGCTTTACGAATACCACCTGCCGTCTCAAGAGGCTCCTGCTCAGCTGAATATCGCAATGAGCAACGAAACTGCTCGCCACTGCCCAGTGTTCGCTCAATCTGATCACCGAGCCAAGCGTGATTAATCACAATATCAGTGATGCCCGCGCGAACCAGATTTTCGATCTGATAAACAATCAAAGGCTTTCCCAAAGCCGGTATCAAAGGCTTGGGGGTTGTTAGTGTCAGCGGGCGCATTCTAGTTCCCAAGCCCGCCGCTAAAATCATAGCTTTCACGGTTTTGGCCACTCTGAAGCGATATGCTGACCAAGCAGCTCGTGTTGACGCATGGCAGGTATCAGCCCAGATAGCGCCTCTTTTAGATCGGAGAATTCCGAATGGGTCGAAGCAGCTCGATAGAGGTATTCGAAGGTCAATGGAATATCTTTAAGGTAACCCGATTTCCCATCACGCAGGTAGAGTCTGGAGAAGATACCCAACACCTTGAGCTGACGCTGCATGCCCATCAGATCGAAGAGCTTTTTAAACCCTACTGAGTCTGGCAAAGAGAAACCGACATCCATCAGCATGAGGCGGTAGTTTTCTACCCATTCAGCGACCGTTGACTCTGGCCACTCGATGTAGCTATCACGTAACAGTGACACCAAGTCATAGGTGACAGGACCGATCAATGCATCCTGAAAATCGATCACACCCAGTCCGCCATCGACTAACGGCATTAGATTGCGCGAGTGATAGTCGCGATGCACACAAACTTGAGGTTGACTGAACGCCGATTCGATCAACTGCTGATAGGTCTTCTCTAGAAGGCTATCCCAGCCCTCTGTGATGCCAAGCATCTCACCTAAGAACCACTCTGGGAAAAGATTCATCTCACGTGTCAGCACGGCGGCATCATAGTTGGGCAAGCCCTCAGCCGGCAGCATCTGAATACCCAACAGCGTCTCTAATGCCTGAAGATAGGACGCATCACCTTCGGATTTCAGGCGATCTAAGAGCTGCTGATCAGCAAAATCCTCCAGCAGCATAAAGCCTAAAGCAAGATCATCAGCCACCACTTCAGGCACATGAATGCCTTTTTCAGACCACTCTTTAGCGATACGCACAAATGGCTCTGAATTCTCTTTCTCTGGTGGGGCATCCACAGCGATTAACTCTGCTGTAGGTGTCGACGCACGGAAGTATCGACGGAAACTGGCATCACCGCTGACAGGGGTAATCTCTAGCTGGTCGCGATCGGCATAGGGCCAAACCTGTCTAGCCCAGTTTTTTAATTGCGCTTGGCGCGAACCCATTTACGTTAACCTCTGGTACTGAAGAGCGGGAATCTTTATTATAAGTGCCCAATATTACTCGACTTTTGAGGCTACTTAAACGTCGTCTCGGTAGCCAGCGGATCGCATTCAATGCCCTTCGAAAAAAACGCAATTACAAAAATCATTTTAGGCTTGGTTGTTGCAGGTGGTTCAAACGCCGCTAATGCAGCGGGCGCCTGGGACTGTCAGCAGACTGACCGAGGTTGGAGCTGCGGTGCTTCTGCCGATTACAAACCTGAACCGGTTCCGTTAACTCGCATCTCAGCAACTGAAGATGCGATCGAAGCACAGATCACAAAACCGCTGCCTAAACCGCTGCCAGAGCCCCAAAAAGCTCTGACCGCCGAGCCAGAGCAGAAACCAGAACAGAAAATCGCTGCTAAACCTGCACCCGTTAAAACGGACGCTAAACCAGAGCCTGACAGAAAAGCTGTTGCAACGACTGCAACGAGCGAAGCGCCAGATGAGCCGATTGAGGCGGTCACCCTTCCAGCTAAGCTAGAGGAGAGTGCAGAAGCACCTAAGCCACCGGCAGTAGCAAAAAGCCCCGAACCGTCACCAGAACCGCAACCTGAGAAAGAGAGCAATGTAGCCATCATTCGCGACCCGAGCGATGATCGACGTGACATCAATTTAGACTGGGTTCGTTTAGCACCTCTGGATGCTGAAGGTTTGGTCTGTAAAGGTCGTTATGAAGAGCCGAACATCTGGGTTGGGGATCTTGCTCCCGGTAACGAAGAGAGCAGCACCGTCATCAACGCTGACGAATCCGATGCCGATCTCGATGGTTTATCCATTTTACGTGGCAACATCATCATCGAAGAGTCTGGCCGCCAAATTAAGTCCAACCTTGCTGAGTTTGAATCTCAATCGCGCCAAGCTCTGCTGCGTGGCGATGTGCGTTACCGTGAACCCAACCTATTGATGACTGCAGACACTATGTCTGCTGACCTGAACAATAAGATCGCCATCGCCAATGAAGCGCGCTTCGTTATGCATGACCAACACATGCGTGGTGATGCTGAGGCGATGACCCGCTTTGGTGATCAGCGAGTTGAAGCTGAAGATACGCTGATTACCTACTGTGAACCGGGTAATAACGACTGGGGTATTCGAGCAGCGCAGATGGAGCTCTATCCTCAAGAGGGTTATGGAGAGGCGTGGAATACCCGCTTTGAAGTTGCTGGTGTACCGGTCTTCTACCTGCCCTACTTCTACTGGCCATTGAATGACACGCGCAGAACGGGTCTACTCTATCCATCCCTCAGCACCAGCGAGCAGGATGGTTACGATCTGGCTCTGCCCTACTACTTCAACATTGCGCCTAACATCGATGACACGCTAACGACGCGCATCATCGAACAGCGTGGCGTACTGTTTGAAAACGAGGCGCGCTACCTCAACAGCTTCAGCATGAACACGCTGAATACCAGCTGGCTTCCCGATGATGACCTTCAGGGGAGTGAGCGCTGGTTGATCGACTTCAATCATACCGGCACTCCGGCACCCAACTGGTCGAGTGATGTCAGCTTTACACGCGTCAGTGATGACAACTACTTTGACGACCTAACGCCGGTAACGCTTGCGGTACCGGCTGCTGATGTACTGTCTCAGCGTGCTCAAGTAGCCTATAGCGGTAATAGCTGGAGTGCATCGGCGCTGGTTAACGATTATCAGATCTTGAATGGCTCAACCAGCCACAAGCGCATGCCTCAGCTCAATTTCAGTACCAGCCAAAGTCTGAATGAGACAGCGCTGAATCTCGCTGTGCAGTACACGCAGTTTGATTCAACCGATGAGAGCGCAACCGACGGCAGTCGTCTTCATGCCCGCCAGTCAATCGGTTACAGCGCGGAGACCACTTGGGGTTACCTACGACCTGAAGCGGGCGTTTGGCACTCAAGCTATGACTTCTCAGATAATAGCAGTGCGTCGCACACCAACCTATTTGCCTCTTTGGATTCAGGCCTGATCTTTGAACGTCAGGGCGAGATTGCCACTCAGACACTAGAGCCACGCATCAAACTGATACATGTCGATGGTGAGGATACAGACACACTTAACTTTGACTCAGGCGCCCTTGGCTTTAGCTACGGCAACCTGTTCGATAACTTAGGCTACTCAGGTAATGACCGTGTCAGCCATACTGATCAAGCAACCCTAGGTCTAGAGAGCAAAGTCTACAGTCTGACGGGGCGTGAGCTTATCTCGGCAGGCATTGCACAGGCTCACTACTTTGGTGATCACGATGCTCGCCCAGGCGATGCAACTGGCAGTGCCGATCAATCGGATTACGCTGTCTACGCTAGTTGGAAGCCCTCTGAAGTGCTGACGCTAAGCCATGACTCGCGTATTGATCGTGAAACAGCTGCGTTATTGACCGAAAACTATCGTGCCTACTACCGCCCAGATGATGAGCGACTACTCTATGCAAACCTACGTAAAACGCAGAGCAGTGACGGTAACAACACCTTCAACCAGATCGATCTGGCCACGCGTTGGCCGATCACGACAGAGTGGAGCGGCGTTGCGCGATACACCCAGGATATTAAAGAGTCTGAAAACCTAGAGACGCTTGCCGGTATCGAGTACGAAAACTGCTGTTGGAAGGTGCGCTTTACCGGACAGCGAAGCATTGTCGACGGCAGCAGCGATTTCGAACGTGAGAACAAGTTCTACATTCAATTCATTCTTCGCGGTCTGGGCGCCTTTGGTCAGAGCGAAGGTCGTCAGTTCCTTGAGGATTTAACGGGTTATAACGAGGATGACCGTGACAACTTTTAAACATTTGATCGCATCGGCGATTCTTGCCCTCTCAAGCAGCTCCGTGCTTGCAGAGCCCGTTGCACTGGACCGTGTTGCCGTCGTAGTTAACGAAAGCATCATCATGAGCTCTGAAGTGGATCAGCGAATTCGTGATATCCGTGCTCAATTAACGGCACGTAAAGCTCAGCTACCACCCGCTGAGGTTTTGGCTAATCAAGTCAAAGAGCAGCTGATCATTGAGAGTATTCAACTGCAACTGGCAGAGCGCCAAGGCATTCGCGTCAGTGATAGTGAACTGAACAGTACGATGAACCGCATCGCTCAACAGAACAACCTATCCCTGAGTGATTTCCGTAAAGCCTTGATCAACGAAGGACGTGACTATCAGCAGGTCCGTGATCAGATTCGCCGTGAACTGATCATCAGCCGTGTTCAGCAGAGCAACGTCAACCGTCGTGTCAGCGTGACGGATCAGGAGGTTCAGAACTATCTCAATTCAGATCTGGCGAAGAACCAAGACCGAAGTGAATATCTACTGAGCAACATTCTAGTCGCTCTTCCTTCGCCTGCGTCGCCAGAGCAGATTAAATCCGCTCAAGAGCGTGCCAACCAACTCAAAGCCGAACTGGATCAAGGCGCTAATTTTGCTGATCTAGCAGTACGCAGCTCGGACGCACCCAATGCGCTGAATGGTGGTGATCTGGGTTGGCGTAAAGCACAAGAGCTACCGACCCAAATATTCTCTGCTGTGTCGGGTCTATCAAATGGCGAAGTCTCTAAAGTGGTTAGAACCCCTTCAGGCTTTAACCTACTGCAGTTGCGCGAGCGTCGTGGCGATCAAGCCACACTGGTAACAGAAACTCGAGCACGCCACATTTTGGTAGCCCCTTCAGAGATTCGCACATCAGCACAGGCTCAAGCCTTCGCTGAAGAGCTCTACTCACGATACAAAGAGGGCGAGCCATTTGAAGAGTTGGCGCGCCGCTACAGCGATGACCCGGGCAGCGGCTCATTGGGTGGTGAACTGGGCTGGATACAACCGGGCAAGATGGTTGTTGAGTTTGAACAGCAGATGGACAAACTGGCTATTAATGAGGTGAGCGAGCCTTTCGAATCCCGCTTTGGCTGGCACATTGTACAAGTACAAGAGCGTCGCCAACAGGACTTCACCACTGAGATGCGTGAAAACCAAGCCCGCTCAGAAATCCGTAAACGTAAGTACGATGAAGCACTCTCCACTTGGTTACGTGAACTTCGCTCAGAAGCCTACGTCGACATTAAGGTGAAGTAGTGGCTCTTCGAATTGCACTGACCCCGGGCGAGCCGGCCGGCATCGGTCCAGACCTTTGTGTTCAGATTGCCCAGCAAGGCTCTGAGCACCAACTGGTCATCATCTGTGACCCTGACATTATTGTCGATCGCGCAAAACTCTTAGGCTTGCCGATCAAACTGCATGAGTTTGATCCAGACCAGCCTGCCGTTGGCTGTCAGCCTGGAGAGCTCTTTTACATTGGCACCCCATCGAATGCCGATGTTATTCCAGGCCAACTGGATCCGCTCAATAGCGTCTATGTTCTGAATACCCTTCGTTTAGCTGTAGACGGGGCTTTGGGTGGCATGTTTGATGCCATCTGCACAGCACCGGTTCATAAGGGTGTTATCAATGATGCCGGTTACCCCTTCACAGGCCATACAGAGTTTCTACAATCGCGTTGTGACGTCGATCAGGTTGTTATGATGTTGGCGACCGAAGGGCTACGAGTTGCTCTTACAACGACACACCTGCCATTATCTGAAGTGCCTCAAGCGGTAACGCAACCGCTACTTCGTTCGGTCATCGATATTCTGTTGGATGATCTGAAGCACTACTTTGGTTGTGACAAACCCAGCGTCTTGGTTGCAGGCTTAAACCCCCATGCTGGCGAAGGCGGCCATATGGGACGTGAAGAGATCGACACGATCGAACCGGTATTGAATAGCTACCGGGAACAGGGTGTTAACCTGATTGGCCCACTCCCTGCCGATACGCTCTTCACCGAACATCATCTAAAAGACGCTGATGCGGTGCTTGCGATGTACCACGACCAAGGGCTGCCGGTTCTCAAGTACAAAGGGTTTGGCCAAGCAGTGAACATCACCTTGGGTCTGCCTATTGTGCGCACCTCAGTCGATCACGGCACCGCGTTGGATCTTGCCGGCACAGGCAGAGCCGATGCAGGCTCTTTGCAGACCGCCCTTAGTTATGCTGCCGAGATGGCTTCTAACCGTAAACAATCATAGGTTGATATGAGCAGTAAAAACCCTGGGCACGTGGCCCGCAAACGTTTCGGTCAGAACTTTCTGCACGACCCTACTATTATTGGTCGTATCATCTCTGCGATTAATCCAAAACCTGAAGAGCACCTCGTTGAGATTGGTCCCGGTTTAGGTGCACTTACAGAAGAGATTCTAGAGCTCGCCGGTGCGCTGGAAGCGGTAGAGTTAGACCGTGATCTCGTCCCAGTCCTGCGTACCAAGTTTTTTAGGTATGAAGATAAGTTTAAGATTCACGAGGCGGATGCTCTCAAGTTTGACTTCTCGTCACTGCAACAAGATGAGCGCCCACTTCGCGTGATCGGCAACCTGCCCTACAACATCTCAACGCCGCTGATTTTCCATCTCTTGAGTTTTTCAGGATTGATCAGCGACATGCACTTCATGCTGCAGAAAGAGGTGGTGGAACGTCTAGCTGCACAGCCGGGGGAAAATCACTACGGCCGCCTTGGCATAATGGCGCAGTACTACTGTCAGGTAGAGAAGCTCTTTATCGTACCACCCGGCGCCTTTAATCCGGCACCGAAGGTCGATTCCGCCATTGTTAGATTGATTCCGCACAAAACGCTACCCATACAAGCAAAAAGTGCTGAGCTGTTGGCTGACGTTGTCAGAACCGGTTTCAGTCAGCGACGTAAAACTCTGCGTAACAATATGAAGGGTTGGATTACCGGCGAGCAACTTGAAGCCTTGGGTATTGATCCTGGATTACGCCCTGAGCGCCTCTCTCTCGCTGAATTTGTCGCCATCGCTGACGCGATCTATGATTTACGAAACAGCGCTGAATAAGCACTGCACGACGAGACTGTCTATACATGCAAGATTATGAACTGAGCCGAAACGTAGCGATCGATGTGACAACCGACTATCTGACCGACCAATCGGATCCAGAGACACACCGTTACGTCTTTTCTTACCACATCACCATCACCAACCATAACCCTATGCCTATCCAGCTACTGAGCCGCCGCTGGCTGATTACCGATGGTAATGAGAAGACACAAGAGGTATTAGGGGAAGGAGTTGTCGGTGAACAGCCCACCATTGAACCGGGCAAAAGCTACAGCTACACCAGCGGCACGGTCTTAGCGACTGAGGTGGGTGCCATGCAGGGTCACTACGACATGATCACCGACGAAAATGAGACCTTTCAAGCGACCATTGCCCCCTTCACACTGGCACAAACTCACGCGTTACACTAGGAGAACGGACTCTCTAAAATAGAGAGCTCTGTTCCGACGCGAGCAACTCAGGCGTTGCCCCCTGCACAGAGGGTTTTGCCTCTTTCAACTTATCGACAAAACGCGCAGCCAGTTCCGGTGCTTCAGCACAATCTGGCGTATGAAAGAAGAGATAAGGCACTCTCCCCTCATCGATCCACTGCAACACCTTAGTGACCCACTGATCTAAATAGCGATCAGACTCCTGCCACTGCATGGTCGATATGAAACGAACCTGCGGATGCTGACCAGTTGCAAGGACATGCAACGGCACCTTTGGCTTCTTCTGCTGAGCATCTAAGGTAGCTGAGTCCATGGCGGTTACTGCAAAAATGGGACGGGTGTCGAACATCACACGATTGACGCCTGTCTCCAGCAGCATCTGATTAAACGCCCTCTCCTCATCCCCTTTCGCAAAGAACTCAGGGTGACGAACTTCAACCGAGTAGTTGAAGGCTTTAGGTAGAGCCAACAGAAATCGATGGATATACTCAATCCCCTCACTGTTAAAGCTTTTTGGTAGCTGCAGATTGAGCAGCCCGATTTTATCCGCCAGCGGCTCCAACACTTCAAACTGCTCGGCCACTTTAGGATTAGCCACCTCTAAAGCACTGCGATGAGAAAGATCTTGGTGGAACTTAAAACAGAATCGAAAGTCATCAGGCGTCTCATCCCGCCAACGCTTCACCGTATCCGGTTTAGGCAAACCATAAAAAGTCGTGTTTCCCTCAACCGATGAAAATTGACGAGCATAACGTTGTAGCGCAGTCCCACCCCCTGCCAAACAGCCGCCCTCCCAAACAGGATGTTGCCACTGAGGTAAGCCTAAATAGTAATCGTGCAACGCCATACTCCTTAAAATAGGCTACAAAGAGTACCAAACTAAAAAAATAGTGGAAGAATATCGTAATATTTTAGAAACAGGCTTGTAGCAACCTTAAACCTATGTATAATACGCCCCACGTTGATGCGGGGTGGAGCAGCCCGGTAGCTCGTCGGGCTCATAACCCGAAGGTCGTCAGTTCAAATCTGGCCCCCGCTACCAACGTAAAAAAAGGTATAGGCCCCCAGGGTTTATACCTTTTTTTTCGTCTGGCGGATGAGCCAGATGCAGAACTGGCGCAGTCAGTTCACAACCAATGCATGGATTGCATTGGTTGAACGAAGCACCAAAGGTGCGACGGCCCGAAGGGTGAAAACACAGGAAGTGTTTTCATAAATCTGGCTTGAATCTACGACCCAAAAAACCACGTCGGGCTCACTCTTATTAGCTCCGCGGTGAAGGTCACCAGTTCAAACCTCACCCCCGCTACCAACGTAAAAAAAGGTATAGGCCCGCAGGGTTTATACCTTTTTTTTCGTCTGGCGGATGGGTCAGATGCAGAACTGACGACAAATAATGCAGGACAGCATTATTTGGATAGCTGAAAGCTAGTCCGCAGGATTACTTCACAGGATGTGAAGTAACAACTCAGTTCACCAAAATGCATGGATAGCATTTTGGGATGCCGAAGGCAGTCCGAAGGACGATTGCACAGGATGTGTAATCGCAAATCTGGCCTTGAAAGGAGCACCAAAGGTGCGACGGCCCGAAGGGTGAAAACACAGGAGGTGTTTTCATAAATCTGGCCAAAAATCCACCCCAGCCCAAATACCGTAACTACATAAAAACTAACGGTATCTGAAATGAAAGTCTTCACTCTCCTATCAGCCTTACTACTAAGCCAGGCTTCACTCGCCTTTACCATCGAAAAAATAGGTTCAGACATTTCTCACCCTTGGGGTATCGCTGTCCTTAACGATGAAGAGGTCCTCGTGACAGCAAGAGCCGGTGCCCTTTTGCGCATTAATCTTACAACCGGGCAGCAAAGAGCCGTTTTACCCACCCCTTTTGTAGCAAGTTTTAGGCAAGGCGGGCTTCTCGATGTCGCCTATGATGAACAATCAAATAGGGTACATCTTTGCTACAGCAAACCGTTAGAAGGTGGTGCAGGCTTAGCGATTGCATCGGCCAAATTGGATGGGTATCAGCTTTTAACACCCAAGGATATTTTTGTCTCCAACCATCGCTCTCCCTCCGGTGCACACTTCGGCTGTCGGATAGTCATAAAGGGCAACTACCTGTTTGCCTCGTTGGGCGACCGTGGTGATCGCAGTAACGCTCAAAACCCCTCCAATCATGCTGGATCAATTATTCGACTGAACCTTGTTGAGCCGGAGCCAGCCAATACTCAGCAAGATTGGTTGCCTGAGATCTACTCGATGGGTCATCGAAACCCACAAGGTCTTGCATTACAGCCTAATACAGGACTTTTATGGTCTCATGAACATGGTCCACGCGGTGGTGATGAGATCAATCTCATTGAGCAAGATAACAACTACGGTTGGCCAACCGTCTCTTACGGTAAGGAGTACATAGGTGGGGATATAGGTCTTAACTCATCACCCGATGGATATACCGATCCTCTCTGGGTCTGGGATCCAAGCATTGCACCATCGGGAATGACCTTCTATACCGAAGAGATGTTTCCCGAATGGCAGGGCAATCTTTTGGTTGGCGCTTTGAAGTTCACAAGCATCTACCGAATCGTCATAGATCCTGATAGCAATCTGCCCGTTTCAGAGGAGAGATTATTCAATGATGAGATGGGAAGAGTTAGAGACGTTGAACAGGCCAATGATGGCTCAATTTTAGTGTTGAGTGACGCACCCAATGGTGGCATATATAGGATTAGTCGATAAATCATTAAGGTAAAACAGATGAACAACCAACAGTTAAACGTATTAGGCACGCCACTTGAAACGTGTAGCAGTGATCCGCTAACTGGCTATTACAGAGACGGATGTTGCAACACAGATGAATATGATCGCGGAACCCACACGGTCTGCGCTGTGATGACGGAGGAGTTTCTGCTCTTCTCACTTCGCAAAGGGAATGATCTCATTACCGCCCGGCCTGAATATCAGTTCCCCGGTTTAAAGCCAGGCGACTCTTGGTGCCTATGTGCTCAACGATGGGAGGAAGCTGAGGTTTCAGGGTGCGCCCCGAGAGTTAATCTATCCGCAACTAATGCAAAAACACTTGAGATTATCAGTTTCGAGACGCTTAAACGGTACAGCATAGATCTTCATTAATTTTCACACAGAGCTCAAGAGCTACCCTCTCCACAACTCCAGTATTTTCAATTACTATCAGCGTCCATTTTATGTAGTGAATTTCTAAGCCAATGAACAGCAACGCTTTACTATCGACACTCGTTAAAATCCGCTCTAACAAACTCTTCGAGCTCACCGTAATTGCGGTGATTATTGGCTCGGCGCTCCTTATTGGTGCCAAGACCTTTGACCTTTCTGACACCGCTGAGATGATTGTTGGTTGGCTGGATATCGCTGTTACCGTCTTCTTTCTGGTCGAGATCACGGTTCGTTTCATTGCCGATGAGAACAAGCGCACCTTCTTTAAGGATCCCTGGAACCTATTCGACACCTTAGTGGTTGTGATCAGCCTGATCCCTGTCAGTCAGGCCGATACCGCTCTGGTCGCACGTCTAGTTCGCGTGTTCCGCGTCTTCCGAATGGTCAGCATCATTCCAGAGCTTCGCATGCTGCTGAACTCGTTGATCAAAGCACTGCCTCAGCTAGGGTACGTCCTTCTGCTGATGTTCATCATCTTCTACGTCTATGCTGCCATTGGTGCGACGCTCTTTGCTGCGATTAACCCTGACCTTTGGGGTGATGTCGCAGTGTCGATGTTGACGCTCTTTAGGGTGATGACCTTTGAGGATTGGACCGATGTCATGTACGAAACGATGACGGTCTACAGTCTAAGCTGGATCTACTACCTATCCTTTATATTCTTAACGGCCTTCGCCTTCTTGAACATGGTGATCGGTATTGTCGTCAATGTGATGAATGAGGAGCATGAGCGCATCCTTAAAGAGGAAGCGATCGAGGCCAATGAGCCAACCATCGCTGATCTTCAAAAACAGCTGGCTGAGATTAAAGAGATGTTAAATCAGAGAGCGAATTAAAACGCGAACTGATCCACCAACAGATACCCCATCGCAACGTAGTTATTGATCTGCGCGGGACCGGAAGGGGCAACGTCTACGTAGTCTGGAAAAGCCTCTGCAGTGACGTTGCTCCAACTCGCAAAGGTTTCACACACATGCACATCCACGCCAGATTCACCTAGATCACGAACCCCTTGATGCAGAAGTGGGAACTTACTCTCATTCTCAGTGGTCAGAGCGAACTGTTCATTGCCGTGGCTAACCACCGCAATATCGAGATCTGGAAAAGCTGATCGCAAAGAGTCTATGGCACCCATCAAACGAGGTTGAATCCGTTGCCACTGTTGTGGATTAGGCGCCAAAATTTCAAACACCACTCCTGGTGGCGCCTCTTCAAGTGCAAGGATCTCTTTAACCGTTTTAGCTGAGGCCGCGCCTGAAAAGAGCAGACTGAGCGGAAGCAATACCCTGAGTAACAGGTGACGAACTGTCTTAAAGATCAAACTGAACATAGTAGACCTCCAAATCTCTTTAGCTTCAGCTTAGCTTATAAACTGGAAAGTGACTGCCTCAATGCCTCGGTTCTTGATTCTGTTATACGATCAACCGGGAGGCGCTGATCAAGGCCAAGGCGAATCAATCGATCTTTCTCAGCGCCCGGTGCCATAACTAGACGCACCTCTTTACCAAGATCTAAGGCTTCGAGTATGACGTTCTCAATGGAGAGCGTCATGGTGTCATCTAAATAACTGACGTCACTGAGATCAAAAATAACCGCATCGTGTTTAGCGATGTCTTTTCGCTCACGGGCTAAGGCTTTGGAGACACCAAAAATCATCGCTCCCGAAAGGTAGACCAGTAGGATACGGCCATTCGCCTCATTCAACAGGGACTGCTGTTCAGGGGTCAGAGGAATCTCATCATCGACATCGGACATAGAGCGAACCTTCTCAGCCTCAACATCGGATAACTTACGGATGATGATGACGTTCGCGACAAAGACACCGACACCCACCGCAACGATCAGATCGACAAAGACCGTTAACAGTAGGACGGCATACATGATCATCGTACTGTATTTAGAGACTAGGTGAACCCGTTTAATGAACGACCAGTCCAGAATATCGACACCCACTTTTACCGCAATACCAGCCAGCACCGCTAAAGGGATATTTTCGATCAATGAACCTGCTCCAAACACAGCTATTGCCAGTGCTAGAACCCTTATAACACCTGAGAGTGGTGTTCGCCCTCCGGACTGAATATTGACCACGGTGCCCATAGTGGCACCGGCACCTGGTAGACCACCGAACAGACCAGACATGATATTGCCTAACCCCTGTCCAAACAGCTCTTTGTTGGAGTCATGCTCTGTTCGGGTCAGGTTGTCCGCCACGACCGAGGTAAGCATTGAATCGATACAACCAAGCATGCCCAACACCATCGCATCGACCAACATAATCTGAAGCTGATCATAGGTGAAATAGGGCAAGGTCATTGAAGGCAGTGACACATCGATCTCACCAATGCGTTGGACTCCATCACTGCTAAAGATGATCACAGAGACCAGAGTAATAAGAACCAGTGCAATCAACTGAGGCGGCACGAACTTTTTGTATTTTTCAGGCGTTTTAAACAACACACCCAGTGTCACCAAGAACAGCAACAACTCACTGAAGTGCACGTTCATGATCAACTCTGGCAGATGAGTTACGGTACCAACCACCCCGCCCGCCGGTGGAGATTGCCCTAACGCAGGGGCTATCTGCAGAATAATCAGTATGAATCCGATGCCTGACATAAAGCCAGAAACCACCGCATAGGGCATCAGGGTGATGTATTTGCCCAACCTGAGATAACCAAACACGATCTGGAATATCCCTGCCATGATCACCACGGTAAACGCCATAGACAGACCATTTTCAGGGTTCGCAGCCACTAGAGTGCTGATCACAGCGGTCATCACCACGGTCATAGGCCCAGTAGGCTCAGAGATCAGCGTAGAGGTTCCACCAAACAGCGCGGTAAAGAGACCGATTAGGATCGCACCATAGAGTCCCGCCTCTGCGCCAGCGCCAGAGGCGACACCAAATGTGAGCGCCAAAGGGAGTGAGACCACCGCAGCGGTTAAACCACCGAGCAGATCACCGCGAAGATTAGAGAGAGATAGTGCGTTCAGTTTAAGCATTGATCAACGGCTCACTATCGGTCAGAAGCGTTCGATTTAAACAGACGTTTAGCGTAACGAAGCAGTATATCGAAGGGGGTTTCGTCGCCAAAAAACTTAGGATTCTTGATCAACAGCAGAGACATCACAACAATCCACACCAGCGTATTTTTAATCACCCAACTGGCATTTTCATTAAAGGCCTCTTCGGTATTTTCGGCACCCATTAAAAACATAAATGGGGCAACAATCCCAATGAACGAGAGAAGAGAGACGGCAGCGCGAATTTTTCTGCGGTTATCCATGACAGACTCTGATTTGTGATTTTGGTTATTTTACGTGATCTGTCCGTAAAGGGGTAATCACACGGGTGAGTTTTATTCCGTTGAGTGTCAATTTTCATCTAAAAATAACCCTGACATTTCTATGGAAATATGTGACCATCATATGAGTAATTTCTAATGGATAATGATCATGAACCTACGCACCAAGTTACTGATGACTGCGACACTTTTAACAACCCTTGCCGGCTGCAGCAGTGAACTGCCTAAACCCGATCTAGTCGAAGGTGGCGAATGCGTCATCCATGGTGAACAAGCACCTATTTGGGCTTGTGGTGGCTACATGGAGGCTGATCGTTATGTCGGCGTAGGATCTGCTCCATTGAGCAAGCTAGGGTATGATTTTTCTCGTAAAGAGGCAGCCATTAATGCTCGTGCTGATATCGCACAACAGGTCGAGGCTCAGATTAAAAGCAAACTAGACTCCTATCAACGTTCAACGGGTGCCGATGAGATGACGGCTGAACGCGTCGTCACTCAAGTCGCAAGACAAACCTCCGAATTGACAATTAATAACTCACAACAAGTGAGCTACTGGCAGCACCCTGAAACAGAGGTCATCTTCATTTTGCTGGGCGTTGAAAAAGCGACGATCAATAACGCGATCGACTCTCAGATTGATCAACTAGATAAGTGAGTTGTTGATGAAACCTCTATTTACTCTACTACTGATAGCTTTATCACTTTCGGCTTGCTCCTCTAACGAGGTGATGCAAGACCCCTCTCCTCAAGCGCAACAACAGAGTGCCGAGCGTGAACTTAACAAACTGTAAATTAAAAAGCCTTGGCCTAGCGGTCACCGCTTTATTTCTTACGGCCTGCTCATCGACCGCTAAGATTACCCTGATCAATCCAGCCATCAGTGATCGGGCTGCCGCCACCAAAGTCGTTGCGGTGCTTCCATTTGAGAATGACTACTCCGGTGTGGCGAACAGCATTGAATCTCGAGTCACCAACCATAGGGTGGCAGGTGAGACCTTTTTTACCGTGGTCAACCGTAAGGATCTTGAATCAATTTTAGACGAGCAAAAACTTCAACACTCTGGGCTAGTCGATGAACAGACGTCTGTTGAGATCGGTCAGCTGATCGGTGCGAAAGGACTGATTACTGGTGAGGTGGAGATTCAGACCACCGACTACTCGCTCTACTACGTTACTCGTGTTGAGTGTGCCGATCAGAAGTGCAAAAAAACTCGTGAGCGCTACATCCCTTGTGATGAGATGCACTCCAACCTGCACGCTACCATCCGACTCGTTGATACTGAACGCGGGGACCTGATTCTCTCTGAACGCTTCACGGCAAAAGAGAGTCACGATGCTTGTCGTGACAGCGCCTACTCTCTTCCAACACCCGAGAGTGTCCTAAGCAACCTAGCTGATGAGATCACCGATCAGTTCATGACTTACATAGCTCCCTATGAGGCAACTGTCATAGTGCAACTGCTCGATGATCCAGAGATCGACTACAGCAGCGAGCAAGAGGACCTTTTGGAGTATGGTATCGAGTACGTTGAGGATCACCGCATCGACAAAGCTGAAGTGCTCTTCTCCGAGCTTCTAACCAGTACAGGTGACCAATGCTATGTGGCGGCTTACAATTTAGCCGTTGTTAAAGAGCAGCTCGGTAAAACTAGCCAAGCTGAGCAGCTCTACCGGTTAGCCGATCAGTTGGTAAAAGAGCCCAACAAGATCATTAACCAAGCCATTTTGCGTGTTGAACGTCAGAAGAGTGAACAGGCGCGTTTAGAGAACCAGCTATGACCCGCAGATTCATCCTCGCTATTCTGGTGTTGACCAGTTTTGTAACGACTGGGTGTGCAAGCAGAGAACCCGTCATCCTTGTCGCTGAACTTAAGACCCCTGATTGGTTGATGAGCCCGCCCGTCAACAGTGGTGATCAATTTTACGGTGTCGGTGAAGGAGGCAGCGCACAAGCCTCTGAGCAGGCTGCATTAGCACATCTTGCCGAGAGACTGCTGGTTCAACTATCCAGCACACAAGAGCAGCGCCTTTCGTCGGTTAGCGATAGTCGTGAATACACTGAGCGAGAGGTGGAGTCATTAATTAAAAGCAGAACCGAGCGTTTGCCTTTGGGTGGATATGAGATCCTTAAACAGGATGTGATTGCACCGCAACGAACGGCGACCCTGCTAGCGTTGAAAAAAACGGCCTTAATTAATAACCTCATTAACGAAATAGGCCCCAGATTAACCACCTCCTCTGCACTGCCAATCAAGACTCTCTCTGACTGGGCAAGTGCTCGACAACAGCTAACCGATCTAAAGACTCAACAGCCATTAATATCTCTTCTGAAACAGCTGGGTGAATCGGGGATTGCGGAAAAGTACAGCAACCAGGTTGCAGACACTGAATCTGCCATTAAAGATTACCAAACCAACCACCCTGTAATGCTAAAAACCGATCAAAGCTGCATGAGTTTTGAAGACTCACTGGAGCGTCTAATCCTAGAGGCCGGTTTTGAGATCAATCCCTCATCTGGTGTTATAACCGTCGAGTGCCAGGTCAATGAAGATATCAGTAGCGCCTATGGCATTCACATTGCCAAGGCCAATTTATCACTCCGCTTTTTGGGTGATCAATCTAACGTTGAGCAAGCCACAACTCTGTCGATTAAATCGGCTTCATCAGCCTCTGAGTCGACGGCCAAGGCGGGGCTGGTTCAAGCGTTCAACAGACGCATACAGGATGAAGAGGCTCTTAGGATCTTAGGGTTATAAAGCTGCACCAGACTCTGAAAGCTGCGCTAGGCACTGCCAGCTCTGCTGACCGCTCTCCCAATATTTCCGTTCAAATGCACTCATCGGTTGGTCAGCGCTGTATAACTGTACGCTAGTTTCATGACCCGCCAACGCCAGTGCCCTGACGAACTCCTCGATGTAGAGTCTCCAGTTGCTTCTAACGGTTAACTCCCCACCCAAGGTCAATAGATCACTGAATACAGGACTGGCATGCCAACGCCTCTGAACCTGAGCTGATTTAGGATAAGGATTGGGGTAGAGAATAAAATGCTTGGCTAGGCGCCACTCTGAAGCGGTAGCAAGGCGCCAAAAGTCGATTAGATCCGCTCGCACAAAGAGTAGGTTATCAAGCTCACCCGTGAAGCAGTTTTCGTGCTTACTAAGACGATGAGCAGAACGATCAACCGCTATGACATTGGCGTCTGGGTATCGATTGGCAAGATGACGTGAACTTTCACCGATACCACAGCAAGAGTCCAAGATAAGCTCTCCGGAACGACCTTTGAGCCAATCGGTCACCTGATCAAAGGCGACCTGAGTATGGTCGGCAATGGGTTTGCGAAATGGGTTATTTAAGTTACGCAATACAATTTCATCGAGACGCTCATGCAAACCGGCCTGATTGGTTGTCACGACCTTAGAGATACCCTGTTCTTGCTTACTCATCGGTTATTTATGATTCCAAACTTGTCAAAGCTTCGCGCTTTGTCTCTGCCCAAACAGCCACCAATGTGGCGAGCTGTTCAGCCGATAAATTCTTTCCATTGCGAAGATGGGCTTCAAGAAGCAGTAGATTTTCGGTGAGCTGTGGCATTCCTAAAATACTGCTAGCGCCCGTAATTTTATGGATAAACTCAACATTTAGCTCTTCGGACTCTTGCTGCAACGACTCAAGAGTTTGGGCATATTTATCAATGAATTGTGCAACATACTTTTTAGCCGTTTTATCACTGCTCCAATAATCTCTAGCCAGTGCTATATCAAAGTAGCTTCGAGGCCTATCTATATCGCAATGATTGGTGTTTGTTGAGATCGCATTTTCCGTCAGTGCTTCAGGCGCAATCAGTTCTGCAATAGCGACAACGGCTTTATCAATATCGACCGGTTTAGTGATGTAGTTATTCATGCCGGACTCTAAAGCCTTTTCAATATCCTCAGCATAGGCGCCTGCCGACAAACCGATTATGGGTAAGTTTTCAAACCGCCGCAGGGCACGAATCCTTTGAGTCGCCTCAAGACCGTCCATGACTGGCATTTGCACATCCATCAATACCAAATCTATCGATGACTCTGCCTCTCTTAAGAGTTTGATCGCCTCACTACCATCATTGGCAAGAAGCACTGAGGCCCCTTCAGCTTCAAGAAATTCGCGAGCAGAATCACGGTTGAAAAGATTATCATCGACCACTAACAGTGTTCGGTTCAAAAGCCGCTGACTGGGAATCTGTTCTGTCTCAGGCTGGGTATCAGAATTGATGATGCGTTTTAATGTAGAACTGGTAACAGGCTCCATTAAACAGTCATAGGGGCTGTTCTCAAACTCTTCAATATGACTGACAGGACTGGTTACAGTGGCCAGTTTTCCAGACCAATCAACGCCCTTGCTCTGTAACTCACTCTGGATCTCTGCTTCTAGACGCTGCAAGTTTTTACCGGACATCTCTTCATCGACAATGACAGAGTCAAAGGAGCGATCCGCCTTTATGGCTGAAACGAGTTGATAGATCAGATAACTCTGCGTCTGTCCAACTTCATGATCTAGACCCATGGCTTTGGCAACGGCCACAAGAGAGTTACGTGTAAAGGGGTTTTTACAGGCAATAAGAACTCTAGCCTCTGTTATAGGATCAGGTTCAATAACCTTCACAGGCAGAGTCAATTCGAAGGAGACGGTAGTGCCTCGGAACTGCTGGGACTCAAAACTTAACTCACTTCCCATTAATGAGAGAAGTTGCTGGGTAATGCTAAGCCCTAGACCAGTCCCCCCAAATTTACGCGTTATCGAACCATCGCCCTGCTCAAAAGGCCTTAGAATTTTAGCTAAAACCTCATCACTCATGCCGATGCCAGTATCACGAATCGCAAAGCGAAGACGGGGTACAGAGTCTGCATTGATCACATCAACCGTCAACTCAACATAGCCCCTCGAAGTGAACTTGATCGCGTTACTGATCAGATTGATCAAAATCTGTTCCAGGCGTTGCTGGTCGCCTGATATTTTGATGTTACCCTGATAGCTCGGTGTAATCGCCAGGTGAACGTTCTTACTTTTAACTGAGCTGGACATGAGTAGAGCAAGGGTTTCAAGCAGTTCAGCCAGATAGAATTCGGTCGTTACCAGTTTCAGCTTACCGCTCTCTATCTTAGAAAAATCCAGAATATCGTCGATCAGCTTTTGTAATGACTGCCCCGCTCTTAGGATTTTTTTCGCTTGTTCGAGCACGGGTTTATTGGCGTTTTCAGCACGCGCTAAGGTTTGAGCCAAGGTCAGTACCGCATTCATGGGTGTCCTAATCTCATGACTCATATTGGCCAAAAACTCGCTTTTAACCCGCGAGAGTCTTTCAGCCTCTTCTGCCTTATCAGTTAATGCTTGACGGAGTGCCTGCTCTTCCGAAACATCGCGCATTAAACGGATGGTATGAGCCTCGACTCCATCTTTAGCCGGCTGATAGATCAAGCAGATTTCACCCATTTTAGCCTCAGAACCTGGTGCTGGGCGCAGCTGTTTTTGAAATCGGATTACGGCACCTTGGCGTTTAGCTTCAAGGTGAAATTGGCGGGCAAACTCTGGAGTGATATCCATCAAATCAGGTATCGTTTTACCGATAACCTCTTTAGCAGAATGATATCCCCACCACTGAGCGGTCTTATCGTCAGCATCGATCACCTTCAGGCTCTCAACACCTATGACGGCAAACATATTACCCATCTTAGTTAAGGCATTGAGATAATCTTTTGAGAGTTTTTCAGAGGTTTGAACTTTTGCCGCCTGTTCCGCGTAAGCTTGATTCAAACGCTCTAGTTCAGAACGCTCTTGCTCTAACTGTTTGTTAATCTGCGCTATTTTTGAGCTCTGTTTCGATAGAAGTAGATAGCGGTAAAGCAGCAGAAATATGACGCCCAGTGTGGCGAAAAAGAGATAGAGCAGCTTTTGTAAGCTCTCTTTAGTGAAAGGGCTCAATTCACTGTTTGGCACCATGCCCCACAGCTCTTGTAGCGCCCTGATTTCATCAGGGCTGAAGCTATCGTAGGCTTTATCAAAAAGGGTTTTCAGCATTCTATCTTGCGGGTTAAACGCAAAATGCATATTTAACTGCAGTCCCGATTCAGACTCTAGCAGTCTAACTTGCAGATCCTCATTAAAGAGGTGGGTATGGTTGATCAGATAGTTGGCAATCGAATAGTTCTCTACAAAGAGATCAACCTTACCGTTCAACAGAGCGGCCATCATCTCATCAAATGATAAGTACTCTTTATAGCGAACCTGAGGATAATGCTTCTTAAAATAGCTCTCAAAAATTGAGTCTTTCTGAATACCAACAATCTGACCATCCAGATCGGAAAAGCGCGTGTACCCTTTTAAACTGACTAGCCCAGTCAACAGTTCTAGTGTCTGCTTTTCACTGAAAAGATAGCGCTGTTGGCGCTCTTCAGTCAGCACCATATTACCGACAACATCTAACTGGCCATCGGCCAATTTTTCCATATGCTGCGACCACTCAAACCCATTAACAAAGCGCAGTTCAAGACCTAGCTTTTGGCTAATTTGTCGAGTTAAGTCAATTAGATAGCCTTTCGGCTGACCCGCATCAACATAGTTAAAGGGGCGCCAATTGCTATAGGTGGGCATTCTTATGGTCTGTTTATTCTCGAGATAGTCACGCTCTTGTTGACTCAGTTGAGAGAGTAATTCGGCATCAGAAGCAGCGATCCGGGGAGCCTGTAGTGTTAACGCTAACAATAGAGCTATTTTCAATATAAGCTTCATACCTGGACCAAAGGATCGGGTTATTAATACAAAAACTGAACACTAGTTAGTTGATAGTGCTAGTTTAAGACCATACCCCATAAACAGTGATCCCGCTAACCCTTTCGCAAAGCCTGAAAGTTTCCCCCCCTCTGCTAGAAGAGACTTGAAATAGATCGTCATAAGAATCAACACCGCAAGATAGATCTGTGAACAGAGTTGAACAACCAGACCCAAAATGGCGAAAGAGAGCCAGGGGTTGTCGTAGCTTGGATCGACAAATTGAATGAAGAACGAGACAAAAAAGAGTATTGCCTTGGGGTTAAGAAGGCTGATCGTCAGCGCTACTCTAAACGGGTGTTTAGAGTCCTTGGGCAAATCGATGTCCGAATCACTGTTTTGAGGTTTAGTGAAAAGCGATCTTAGCAGACCAAAACCGAGCCACATCAGATAGAGTCCACCGGCATATTTAAGCAGCGTAAAGAGAATTGGGGTGGTTTGAATCAGGCTCGCCACACCGGCGACTGACAGTGTCATCAACGTCAGATCCCCTACAAAAATACCCGCCGCGCCTTGAAACCCTGCGAGAGCGCCACGGCGCCCTGCTACCGTAGCGACGTACATAGAGTTGGGACCGGGCAGCAAAATAATAATGATTGTCCCAATAAGATAGGTGTAGAAATCCACTATTCCAAACATCTGTTACTCCCCGACAAACCAACTAAACGGCTGTTCTGACACGACAGCACCGGTTTTATCTAACTGCTGATCAACAACATCATACTGACCACCAGATAGTCGGAACAAGCAGCGAGATCGAGTGCCGTAGGTTTCACTGATAATCAACTGAGAAGAGAGTAAGCGCTCCCAATCGGCAGGGATACCGGTATCTGGAAGTTCAGCGTCATTCGCTAGGTTAGGGTCCATTAATAGACCAGATCCGTTCAGTTGAGTCTCTAGCAACACACCCTGTTCGGAGATCTGTTGGCGTGCCAGTGTCACTTTAGGCCATGGAGTATCAAGTGCATCATTACTCAGAGCATGTACTCCGGGTTCTATTGGCTGAAGGTCAGGACTGTTTGAACTCATCCAAAACAACGCCCCAGGCTCACCAACAATCAAATTAAAGCCGGCATATTGATCTCTATTCTCTTTTAACGCTTGAGCAATCTTCTGGATTGATTCGTTTGAGTTTAAGAACAGCAGTGGAATCTCACCCCGACTGCGAGCGCCCTCTACGCCAATATAACCAGGGCGAATGTTCGTCAAAAATGCGAATCGACCAGAGCGATTGAACCCCAACCAAGTTCCTTTGGCTTTTAAATCTTGGCCGGCCAACACCTCTGAAGAGTCACTTCGATGAACAGGCCACCAGTGCATAGGCAGAGCTGGCCTGTCATGGAACTCATCTCGATTGGCTACCAAGAGTAACGGGGTAGTGTGGTTAGGACGCCAGTTGAAAGCTAACAGACACATTGCAAAAATCAGACCGCTATTGAACGAGAGCAAGACGGCCGGCGGGCACCTTGGCATAGTGAATACGATGACCTGGCGCCAACTCGTAGAGATCGCCATTCTCACCGATCAGTTGAACCGGTACGGAGTACTTACGAGCAATCTCGGCATTCGCTTTGATGTGCTCAGGCTCACCATGCAATGGCACCGCAATAATCGGTTGTACCCAAGAGTACATATCGGCTAATTCAGCCTGACAAGGGTGGCCAGATGCATGAATCGGCGTCGAGCTGGTGGCCGATTCAACCACTTTAACTTTGCGCGCTTTAAAACGATCCAACATCCGCTCTACCAACCGCTCATTTCCGGGAATAAGGAACGAACTCATCAACACCAGATCGCCCTCCTCCATTGAAAAATGAGGATAGGAGTCTAGCGCTAAGCGATTCAGTGCTGCACGCTCTTCTCCCTGGCTACCGGTCGCAATCGCGAACACTTCTTCGGCTGGAAGATAACCCAAATGAGACTCATCAATGGGTTCTAGCTCATCAGGCCAGTAACCGGTCATTTTGGCGATGGAGTAGATGTTTTTTAGAGAACGACCAATCAGAGCAAAGCGTCGACCTAAAGCATCTGCTACACGGGCAACTGTGACAAGGCGGGCCAAATTGGAGCTAAAGCAACTGACCACAATTCGACCTTGAACCGACTCCAGCTGTTTCAAAATGCCGCGATAACAGATCGACTCTGATTTCGACATTCCCGGTTTCAGCGCATTGGTCGAATCACAAAGCAGTGCACGAATATTCAGTTTAGAGAGCCCTTTATAGAGTGACTCATCGAACGGCTCACCAATGACTGGGTCATAATCGATTTTCCAGTCGGCGGTGTGCAGTACCGTACCAACAGCCGTTTCAATAAGCAGAGACTGTGCTTCTGGAATCGAGTGCGTAATAGGTAGAAATTCAAGGGTGAAGTTACCGAGAGTAAATCGCTCCCGTTGGTTGATCACATGAATAGGTACTCGGCCATCTAAGCCATGCTGTGCCAGTTTTCTTCTTAGCACCTCTGCCGCGAAAGGCGAAGCGTATACGGGTGCTTTCAAGCGTGGCCAGAGGAACGGCAGAGCTCCCAAGTGATCCTCATGGGCATGGGTTATGACAATTCCCTTAAGGTTCTCTTTTTGACGCGAGATGAACTTGGGGTCGGCTGACACTACAGCTGCAGTGCGGTGCGATTCAGGATCAACCACCTCGTCAAAGGTGACACCACAGTCGATCATGATCCAGTCACCGGCGTGACCGAGAAGATTCATGTTCATACCGATCTCGCCTGAACCCCCTAAGGGCAAAAACCAGAGATCTTCCTGGCCGGGTGAGAGCAGAGCTGATGTTTGATCACTCATGATCAGTGTGGCACCTCAACACGTTGCACTCTGGGTTTTGAAAAGAGAATCACTAACATTAAGCCTGATAGGGTTGTAACCGCGAATCCGATCAGTAGAGGCAGAACAGTGCCATCAAACTGCATGCCGATCAGCGAGCCAACCAAGACACCCAGCAACATGGTAAAGGCCCCAATAGTGCCTGAAGCGACACCTGCGATTTTACCGAAGGGCGCCATTGCCAACGCGTTGAGGTTGCCGAACAACAAGCCAAAAAAGAAGGTCGTAACAATCATCATCAGGATAAACACCTGTAGAGGAACCGTCAGCTGCCAAGCACCAATGACGATCGCCTCTAGCAATGAAATTAGACCCGATAACGCCATGACAAAGATGACCAACTTTCTGAGCTCAAAGCGGTAGACCAGCTTTGAGTTCATGAAAGAGGATATCCCAACCCCAAGCGCCATCATTGCAAAGTAGACCGGAAAGAGTGCGCCAGTATCGTAGATGCCTTGAAGTATCCCCTGTACGGAGACCAAAAAGCCAATCAATGATCCATGTACCAAGCCGCCGGCAAAGGTGTAGATAAACCCTTCGCGGGTCGTCACAACCTGACGCATCGCCTTCATCACTGGTTTAAAGGAGAGAGTCGATTGATGCTCTGGATTAAGCGTCTCCTCTTGGCGTAGAGAAAACCAGATCCAGGCCGCCGTTGTCAGCACCAACAGCATGCCAAACACTGCTCGCCAATCGGCGACAAGCAATACCAGTTGGCCCAGCATAGGGACCACAACGGGACTGAATATAAAGATGGTCATGATCAGTGACATCACACGCGCCATGTCGCGCCCAACGTATTTATCACGCACAATCGCCATGGTAACAACACGCGGACCCGCTGCACCTAACCCCTGTAACACTCGTCCCACCAACATGACCTCAAAGGTCTCTGCAAACAGAGAGATCAGGGTGCCGATCAGCATCAGTGTAAAGCCAAGATAGACCGCAGGCTTTCGACCCCAGGCATCGGCAAGGGGGCCATAGAAAAACTGCCCTACAGCCAGACCCAACATAACGCTAGTAATAACAAACTGATAACGGTTGTTGTCGAGGGCGTTAAGATCAGATCCAATTTCATGCAGGGCAGGCAACATCGCATCGACATAGAGCGCCATTAGACATTGCAAAGCGGCCATCAAGAGCAAAAACTCTGGCTTAATGGGAGATTTGGTGTTCATACCATTCCAAATGACGCGCGTGGCATCAATCGAGTTAAAGAGGTGTACCTACCTCTTCGTCTTCAATCACCTCAGTCTCTTCTGAGGCTAGTTGATACCACTCCATCAACTCTGGGGTCTGCAGCAGCCAATCTCGGTATTGTGAGGCAGGCTCTGTCAGTTCGATCTGATAGGTATGAAAACGAGAAGCAATCGGTGCAAAGAATGCATCTAGTATACCTAAGTCGACTCCCTTCTCGCGAGCATTAATGAACCAAGGATCACTCCAGATCTGATCAATACGCTCAATCTCTGATCGCACCGTCTCAGACACACTGATCGATCGCTGTGCACGGCAGTTCATCGGTAGCGCATGCCTTAGATTGGCAAAACCAGAGTGGACCTCAGAGACTATGGATCTCGTTTTAGCACGATCTTGCAGGGATTCTGGCCAAC
The DNA here is from genome assembly GCF_013282965.1 of Marinobacterium sp. xm-a-152. Taxonomy (NCBI): domain Bacteria; kingdom Pseudomonadati; phylum Pseudomonadota; class Gammaproteobacteria; order Oceanospirillales; family Oceanospirillaceae; genus Marinobacterium; species Marinobacterium sp. xm-a-152. The sequence continues at coordinate 110,880 of NZ_WBYI01000005.1, forward strand.
CTAATCCTGCTAGATGCGCTTCACTGAGGTATTCACAGATTGCTAGGGAATCCCAAACCTGAAGCTCAGAATCGATCAGCACCGGCACACGCCCTGCATCACTGTATTGGGAGAGTTTTTCATGGAAGTCCGACTCAAACAGGGCTAAACGTTCCAGATCAAAATAGAGGCCTGATCGCTTCATAAAAAACCAAGCACGCAGTGACCAGCTTGAGTAGTTGTGGTTACCAATAATCAACTTAAGAGCGGATTGGTTGGATGTGGCTAAATTCCACATGCAGAGGCGCCTCGTTTTTTAAGATATTGTTGATGGTACTCTTCTGCAGGCCAGAAGGTTTGAGCCGGCACAATCTCAGTCACGATAGGGTTCGCAAACACGCCACTGGTTCCAAGAACCGCTTTTGACTGCTCCGCTAAGATGCGTTGCGTATCATCTTGATAAAAGATCGCTGAACGATATTGCGTGCCAACATCAGGTCCCTGTCGATTCAGCGTGGTGGGATCATGCCATTGCCAAAAAGAGTCTAAAAGGGCTTCATACGCGATAAGGTGTTCATCAAATTCGATCTGCACCACCTCGGCATGACCCGTCTGGCCAGTACAGACATCCTGGTAGCTCGGCTGATCGAGAGCACCGCCCATGTAACCCACTTGAGTGCCGGTCACACCCGTCAAATCGGAAAATCGCAGTTCAACACCCCAAAAACAACCTGCAGCAAATGTAGCTAATGCCATACAAACACCTCCAATAATATCGAATGGATGTACGTTACTCTTTCAGAGTGTCGATCAGCACAGAGTGCCACGCAACTCTTTTTTCATCTAAGGTCATCGATGCATGCGCCGGACTGGTCGACGGCAGCTGAAAAAAGTCTATCCCCTTTGCTTTAGCAAACTGATCAAACCCAGCTCGTTTGAATAGCCTCATCGCTGCCCCGCCATTTAAAACAATGCACTTCAACTTGGGCAAGCTCTCGATGAGTTGATCAATTGGATTGTAGTGAACAGTCGATGACTTGATATCTGAATCCAGTGATCCCGGCCGTTCGGCTTCAGCAACGACGTCCCAAAACCCAATCCCACCTTCCAAGGCTGCGGCCAACTTCTGTTCGTAACTCATTGAATTTGGCATCTGCAGCCAGTCACACAGAATAGGCCAAAGCGCATTTCTAGGGTGGGCATAGTACTGCTGCTCAGCGATCGATTTTTTACCAGGCAGTGAGCCTAGGATTAGCAGTTTAGTGCTCGTATTGCAGACTGCGCTAAACGAGTGATCAATCATCCTTTTGGGTCCACTGAAGAATTCCTATATGCTATGGCCTTTCAGCCTAACTAAGCGGTTTTAACAACGCAATGTCGACCTATGCCATCGGAGATATTCAAGGGTGCTATCGAACACTGATCGCCCTACTTGATTCACTCCAATTCAGTGAAGATGACCAGCTATGGATTGCTGGCGATCTGGTTAATCGAGGTCCTGACTCCTTAGAGGTTTTGCGATTTATAAAATCACTTGGACCTCGCGCGCGCATTGTTCTTGGCAATCATGACCTGCACCTGTTAGCACTTGCCTCAGGTGTCGATCGAAAGGTAGGAAAAACATTAAAACCGATCATGCAGGCGCAAGATCGCAATGAGTTACTGAGTTGGCTTATACAACAACCACTGATTCAACGCTGTGACGCCTTAGGCTATGTGATGACCCATGCAGGCATTCCCCACATCTGGTCCTTAGAACAAGCTGAGCAACTGGCGAAAGAGGTGACTGATTGCTTAAACAGCACCCTGTCCGTCCACTATTTCGAACAGATGTATGGCAATAAACCCGCCAAATGGAAAGATGAGATCATTGGCTTCGATCGATTGCGAACGATCACTAACTACTTCACCCGCATGCGCTATATTAAACCCTCTGGTAAATTGGACTTTGACGCAAACGGTGGATTAGACGAACAGCCTGAGGGTTTCCTCCCCTGGTTTGAACTACCGACACAGGTCAGTTCTCACAAACAGATTACCGGTCACTGGGCGGCATTAGGGCTGCGAGTGGCACCCAATCATTACGCTCTCGACACCGGATGTGTTTGGGGCGGAGAGTTAACGGCTTTGAGACTAGAGGATGGATCGATCTTCTCGATCTCAAGCCAAGAGTTAAATCGTTAAGAATGACTAAGGATACTAAATGAATCAATTTAAACACGTCGTTGCAAAAGATGCCCTAGAGCTCATTGAGAAAGGCGCCGTTGTAGCCGACATTCGTGATGGACAGAGCTTTGCCAACAATCACATCAAAGGCGCTGTTAATCTAACCAATGACAACCTACAAGAGTTCATCGATAGCCACGAATTCGATTCGCCCATTCTTGTCTGCTGTTACCACGGTATGAGCAGCCAATCTGCAGCCGCTTTCCTTTGTGAGCGTGGCTTTGAAGAGGTCTACAGCATTGATGGCGGTTTTGAACGCTGGGTATTGGCCTTCCCTGAGCACTGCGAAAAAGGTTAACCATGCAGATCTATCTGGTGGGTGGTGCTGTGCGTGACGAACTACTCGGTCTTGAGGTTAAAGACCGAGATTGGGTCGTCGTCGGTGCCACACCAGAAGCGATGCTTGAAGCGGGTTATAGGCCGGTTGGCAGTGACTTTCCCGTCTTCCTCCATCCTGAAACGCACGAAGAGTATGCCTTAGCCAGAACCGAACGCAAAAGTGGCCGCGGCTACAAAGGGTTCACCTTCCATACTGATCCAAGCGTCACCCTGGATGAGGATCTACTCAGGAGAGACCTGACGATTAATGCGATGGCCAAGAGTGATACTGGCGTCATTACCGACCCATTCAACGGCCAAAAAGATCTAAATGCTCGCCTACTCAGGCACGTCTCTGACGCCTTTTTAGAGGATCCCCTCCGCGTACTTCGTGTGGCCCGTTTCCATGCGCGTTTTGCCCACCTTGGTTTCAAAGTCGCACCTGAGACCCTAGCATTAATGCAGGGTATGAGCGCCTCGGGTGAGCTGGACCATCTGACCACAGAGCGGGTTTGGCAGGAGTTTGAGCGAGCGCTAAATACTAAGACACCCAGTCAGTTCTTAACTACCTTAGCAAAGAGTCATGCCAACTACCTGCTGGCACCACTGGACAGGATTGCGTTGCAGGATTTGCATAGCGTCGATAGTCCACTACTTGAAGCGGCTGAGGAGCGATTTGCTCTGTTGTGCCACCTTGCGAATCTGAGCACCGAGGAGGTTGACGCCTTAGCGCTCAAACTCAAAGTCCCCAACCGTTTCAAATCGCTAGCTATTGCCTTCTCTAGACACTCAGCGACTCTGTCGAATTTCCCAACAGCTGATGCCGAACAAAAACTTCAGTTAATCAACGATCTTAAATTGATCAAGCAACCCACCGCCGCTGAGCCTCTGATCCATATTCACGACGCACTGCAGCAGGATAACCGATTCAACTCTGCTGACTTAGCGACAGCCGTTGAGTCAGTCGCAGCTGTTCAGCCAAAACAGGTGATGGCTGATGGATTCTCGGGTGCCGAGCTAGGATCTGAGTTGCGTCGCAGACAGATTGAGAGATTGTCGACTCTCTCTGCTTAACCCTTCAAAATAACGGCTAGAAAATAACCGATCGAAAGTAACGCGCACAAAAAAGGCCGCTCAATGAGCAGCCTTTAATGATCGATTTTGCTTAAGAGATCTTACCGTGACAGGCTTTGTATTTCTTGCCTGATCCACAAGGACAAGGTTCGTTACGCCCTACTTTACGATCATCACGTTTGAAGGTTGCTGGTTGTTCTTCGCCTTCAATACCGCTATCAGTCTCTTCACCCTGCATTCCCGTCGCAGCATCGTGTTTGAAGTCCATGGCCTGTTTCTCAGCCGCTTCACGACGCTGACGCTCCATCTCTTCAACATCTTCAGGAGCACGCACTTGAACGTGGCTGATGATACGAACAACGTCGGCTTTGATGTTCTCTAGAAGCCCCTGGAACAGTTCAAACGACTCACGTTTGTACTCCTGTTTCGGGTTTTTCTGAGCATAACCACGTAAGTGAATGCCACGACGAAGTAGATCCATCGTCTGCAGGTGCTCTTTCCAAAGCTGGTCCAGCACTTGAAGCATCACTTGCTTCTCGAAATTACGGAAGGATTCGGTTCCGACCAACGCCTCTTTCTGGCGATACACTTCAACGATCTGATCAAGAATGCGTGTGCGCAGTGTCTCTTCGTAGAGGTTATCGTCCTCATCTAGCCACTGCTGAATCGGCATCTCAACGGCAAAGCGTGTTTTGATCTCCTCTTCCAGACCCGGGATATCCCACTGTTCAGAGAGTGACTCAGGTGGAATAAAGGTGCTGATGGTGTCGTTAACCACCTCTTCACGGATCGCATCGATGGTTTCAGAAATATCATCGCTCGACATCAACTCATTGCGCTGATCGTAGATGACGGTACGCTGGTCGTTAGCAACATCATCATACTCAAGAAGCTGCTTACGAATATCGAAGTTTCGGCCTTCCACTTTGCGCTGAGCTTTCTCAATGGCATTGGAGACCATCTTATGCTCAATCGCTTCACCTTTCTCCATACCTAGCGCTTTCATCATGTTACGAACACGATCGGAAGCGAAGATACGCATCAAGTCATCTTCAAGTGACAGGAAGAAACGTGACGAACCTGGGTCACCTTGGCGGCCAGCACGACCACGCAACTGATTATCGATACGACGAGACTCGTGACGCTCAGTACCGATGATGTGTAGACCACCCGCCTCAAGCACCGCTTCATGACGCTTAGACCAATCCGCTTTAGCGGCTTCGATCTGCTCTTCTGTAGCATTTTCACCTAGTGCTTCAAGTTCAACTTCAAGCTTACCGCCAAGCATGATATCGGTACCACGACCGGCCATATTGGTTGCAATGGTGACTGCACCTGGACGACCCGCTTCAGCGATGACACCCGCTTCTCGGTCGTGTTGCTTGGCGTTCAGTACGTTATGTTTGATGCCTGCTTTATCAAGCATCTGCGAAAGAAGTTCAGAAGAGCTGACTGACGCAGTACCCACTAGAATTGGGCGTTGCTGCTCTTGGCAGTGCTTAACCTCTTTAACGATCGCTTCGAACTTATCCTCGATCGACAAGTAGACCAGATCGTTGTAATCGATACGTTGAATCGGACGGTTAGTCGGAATGACCACTACGTCCAGACCATAAATTTGACGTAGCTCGAACGCTTCCGTATCCGCTGTACCGGTCATACCCGATAGCTTGTTGTAGAGACGGAAGTAGTTCTGGAAGGTGGTCGACGCTAGGGTTTGGCTCTCCATCTGGATCTCAACACCCTCTTTCGCTTCAACAGCTTGGTGAAGACCTTCTGACCAACGACGGCCCGCCATGATACGACCGGTATGCTCATCGACGATGACAACCTGACCACCCTGAACGATGTAGTCACGATCTTTAACAAACAGGTGGTGTGCGCGAAGTGCCGCTAGGACATGGTGCAGCAGGGTTAGGTTCTGCGGAGCATAGAGACTATCGCCTTCCGCAAGAAGACCCGCTTCGATCAACATGCCTTCAACTTTTTCATGACCCGCTTCGGTCAACTCAACGGTACGGTTCTTCTCATCGACGTGGAAATCTTCATTGATCACCTGCGTCTCATCTTTGACATCAATCTCACCTTCAAATTGAGTCAGATGTGGAATCAGTGTGTTGATCGCTTTGTAGGTTTCTGAACTGTCTTCAGCAGGACCTGAGATGATCAACGGGGTACGTGCTTCATCGATCAGAATCGAGTCCACCTCATCGACCACGGCAAAGTTGAAATCACGCTGAACCTTATCGGTCAGATTGAACGCCATGTTGTCGCGCAGGTAGTCAAAACCAAATTCGTTATTGGTACCGTAGGTGATATCACAGGCATAGGCAGCGCGTTTGGTCTCACCATCCTGACCTGACACAACGACACCCACTGATAGACCCAGTGCTTCGTAGAGTGGACGCATCCACTCTGCATCACGACTTGCAAGATAGTCGTTGACGGTTACGACGTGAACACCTTTGGCAGAGATTGCGTTTAGATAGACCGCAAGCGTAGCGACCAGAGTTTTACCTTCACCGGTGCGCATCTCAGCCACTTTGCCATCATGCAGTGTCATACCACCGATCAACTGAACGTCGAAGTGGCGCATACCCATCACGCGTTTTGACGCTTCTCGACAGTTGGCAAAGGCTTCAGGTAGGAGCTTATCTAGAGACTCTCCCTGTTCGAGTCGCTCTCTAAATTGAGCCGTTTTCTCTTTGATCCCCTCGTCACTGAGTGATTCAAACTCGGGTTCTAGTTCGTTAATTTGTTTAACGATGCGGCCCATACGTTTAAGTTCACGATCGTTTTTACTGCCGAAAATTTTAGAGAGGAAAGAGGTAAGCATGATTGGGTCAACTAGTGAGTCATTATTAATTAAGTTTTTTATGGGGGCACTCAGCCTAAAAACAACCTTTTACTGAGTAAACCCTTAGCTATTTTGCAAAAAAATAGGGCCGATCTAAGTCGGCCCTGTTTTATAACATGTTTTGTTCAATCAGACAGCAGCTGCTGGACGCTGATATGAAATGGGGGCTTTGTGATCGTCAGTTTCGAAGGTCACCACTTCCCATGCAGATTCATCTTCTAGAAGCGTACGAAGCAGACGGTTATTCAGGAAGTGACCTGATTTATCGCCGTAGAACTCACCGATCAAGCTCTTACCGAGTAGGTAGAGATCACCGACTGCATCAAGAATCTTGTGCTTAACGAACTCATCTTCGTAACGAAGGCCATCTTCATTGAGGATACGGTAGTCATCAACAACGATTGCGTTATCAAAGCTGCCACCCAACGCCAAGTTTTGAGAACGTAGGTATTCGATATCACGCATAAAACCAAAAGTACGCGCACGTGCCACCTCTTTAACAAAGGAGGTGCTCGAAAAATCGAGGGCAGCATGCTGAGTACGGTTTTCAAATACTGGGTGATCGAACTCAATCTGAAAGCCGACTTTAAATCCATTGAACGGAAGGAATTTAGCAATCTTACCTTCGTGTTCAACCTGAACCTCTTTAAGGATACGGATGAACTGTTTAGGCGCGTTCTGCTCTTCAATACCGGCAGACTGAACCAAGAAAACAAAAGGAGCGGCACTGCCATCCATAATAGGGACTTCTTCAGCACTCAACTCGATGTAGGCATTATCGATACCAAGTCCCGCCAGAGCAGATAGAAGGTGCTCAATCGTCGCGACACGAGCGCCGCCCATAGAGATGTTGGTAGACAGCGTGGTGTCAGAGACATTGTGCGCAACAGCAGGGATTTCAACCACGGGATCAAGATCCACACGACGGAAGATAATACCCGTATTAACAGGGGCTGGGCGCAAGGTCAGGTAGACTTTTTGACCTGAATGCAGGCCGATACCTGTCGCTTTAATGCTGTTTTTGAGTGTGCGCTGTTTAATCATCCGCGGGGGCAACCAATCCAGTTATGACGTATTAACAGCACATCATAAAGGAAAGCCACCCCGCTTCCTAGCGTTTACTCAAAAAATATTCAGGTTCCGTTCAGCGACGAAGATAGGTCGGAACATCTAAGTAATCGAGATCCGCGTAGGGATCTTCAGGCTCCGGCTTATCCAGCAGAGCTTCAAGATTAGTTCGCTTCAGAATCTCCGGAAGCTCGAACGTATTGATGTCCAATTTCGCTTTAGGCTCTCTGTTTTCAACAACCAACACAGGTTCCGGTATAACGCTCTGCTGAGTAGAACTTAACCCTGTTGCTACAACCGTAACCTTAATCTCGTCTCCCAGAGTTTCATCGACTACCGTGCCGACCACGATAGTGGCATCTTCAGCGGCGTACTCTGCAACCAGATCACCCACTTCCGAAAACTCACCCAGGCTTAGATCTTTGCCTGCCGCTACATTGACCAAGACACCCTTAGCCCCTTTAAGATCAACCCCTTCTAAAAGAGGACTTTGAACCGCCTGCTCTGTCGCAATTCGAGCACGCTCATCACCTAATGCTCGGCCAGTGCCCATCATCGACATGCCCATCTCTGTCATCACAGTACGTACATCGGCAAAGTCGACATTGATCATACCAGGACGAGTGATCAGATCAGAGATGCCCTCGACCGCCCCTTTAAGAACATTATTGGCTTCCGCAAAGGCTTTGATCAACGTCACCTTACTACCAAGCGCGCTCATCAACTTCTCGTTGGGAATTATAATCAACGAGTCAACCGCTTCTTTAAGCTCAGAGATACCCTGATCCGCAATGCGCATTCTGCTCTTGCCTTCAAACTTAAACGGCTTAGTCACGACCGCAACCGTCAGCGCACCCAATTCACGTGCAACCTCGGCAACCACTGGCGCTGCCCCGGTACCTGTACCACCGCCCATGCCGGCCGTAATGAACACCATATCGGCACCCGCCAACTGTTCAGCAATCGCAGCTCGACTCTCTTGAGCCGCGGCACGCCCAACCTCTGGATTAGCACCTGCGCCAAGACCATTGGTCGTTTCGCGACCAATGTGCAGCGCCTCACTCAAAGTAATATCACTCAACGCCTGGGCATCAGTATTCACACAGATAAACTGAACCCCATCCATGGCTTGTGTACGCATATGAGCAACCGCGTTACCGCCGCCACCCCCGATGCCGACCACTTTGATCTTTGCGCCTTCTGCAGCCTGATCAATTAACTGAAACATCTTCTCTCCCCCTTTCAACTCTATTCCCCAATAGAGATGAAGCATTTAAATACCCTCGCTCAAATTCTGCTGATTGAGTCGTGAAAACCTGTTTTAGGAACGCTTGGTTCCTGAACCCTTTTTCCATTTAACCGCCACACCATTGGTGTAACGGATATCAACCTCTTCAATTGACTCTTGCTGCTTAACCAGCTGCGTTTCATAGACCTGTATGAAGCGCCTTAGTCTGGGCATCAGGTCATCTCGACCTGCGACCACTTTGATTCCATTATTGAGATGCAGTGTCCAAGCACCTCGAGACTCCAACTCCAGTCCAGCCAAGGTAATACCCGATCGAATAAACAGTGAGTTTAGATCCCTAAACTGCTGCATAATTCGAACCGTCTCGTGGGACGGTCCTGACAACTCGGGCAGGGCGTGATAAGCATCGACCCTCTCTGGCCAGAAGATGTCACCCTGGTGATTCAATAAGCCTCGATTTCCCCAACGTGCAACAGGAACCTCTTCAATCAACTTCACTTGTAAAGCCGGTGGCCAAGCTCGGCGCACCTCAACTTCATTGATCCATGGCTCCTCAACAAGTCGCTCTTGAATGGCGCCAAGGTCGAGCTCCAAAATGCGTCCATTGATACCCGCTGCTACCTGATTCGCGATGACAGTTTTATCGATGTGACGGGTTGCTCCATCGACAACAACGGTCTCTACAGGACGATTCAACCACTGGGTATACTCGCGAATCGCTGTGAATATCAGTGACAGCAAAATCCAGCAGATGGTCAGTACCAACACCGGCTTCCAGATCCAATCCGACTCATTTGCCACCTCGGACTCAACCAAACGATCAGCTCGCTCAAAGAGGATCTCCGCCTCTTGCGCAGCTGACTGTTGAGTCTCAACGATCTCAGCCACTTGAGTGGGGATCGTTTTTTTCCAAGGTAGGCTGAAGGCCACGACTATCGAGCCTCCATCACAATTTCGACACAGAGTTCACTAAAACTAATTCCGGCCTGTTTTGCCGCCATAGGCACCAGACTGTGATCGGTCATACCCGGTGTGGTATTTACCTCTAACAACTGAAACCGACCCGCTTGATCCATCATCAAATCCACGCGCCCCCAACCACTACAACCGACTACATGGAAAGCCTGCTCAACCAGACCTTGCATCTCTTCGATCTGCTCGTTATCCAAACCGGTATCAAACAGGTATTGAGTGTCATTCGCTTGGTACTTAGCATCGAAGTCGTAAAACTCATGGGGTGTCACAAGGCGAATAATGGGCAGTGCACGGCCATTTAGAATTGCGACGGTGAACTCAGGACCATTGACCCACTGTTCGGCGATCACTCGGCTATCAAACTGAGCCGCCACAGCATAAGCATCACGTAACTCTTGAGCGCTGCTGACACGACTCATGCCAATACTCGACCCCTCATTAGCGGGTTTCACCATCAGAGGCAGTCCGAGATCCTCAACGATCTGATCAAAGTCACTGCTTGGGCAAAGCGACGCATAGGCTGGAGTGGGTAGACCGGCACCTAACCAGAGCTGCTTGGTGCGCATCTTATCCATTCCCACCGCAGAGGCTGCGACGCCGCTGCCGGTGTAAGGCTTATTAATCAGTTCAAGAGCGCCTTGTAGCTGGCCATCTTCTCCACCAGGCCCGTGGACAATCAGAAACGCGCGATCAAATTCGGTTTCGACTAATTGAGTTAATGGGTTCTGTCCATTACCTGTCAAATCCAGTGCGAACGCATCGACACCGGCACTCTGCAGCGCCGCTAATACCGCATTACCACTGTTCAGAGATACCTGACGTTCTGACGCATTGCCACCCATGATAACGGCGACACGACCTAGGCTTTGCAGCTCTTGTTTGGAGTATTTAGTAATCGATTCAGCCATCAGACTTAGACCTCACCCCAGTGTTCACGTAGCTGGTGAGCCAGCGTTGTGATGTTCCCTGCACCCTGAGTCAGAAGCAGATCACCCGGTTGCAGAACCTCTTTCAACATCTCGGCTATGTGCTCATTTGATTCAACAAAAATGGGCTCTTTGCCACGTTGACGCAGAGAACGGCAGAGGGAACGTGTGTCCGCGCCTGGAATCGCCTCCTCACCGGCTGCATAGACCTCAAGCAGCAGTAGCTGATCGGGACGTTGCAACACCTGAACAAAATCTTCATAGAGATCACGCGTACGTGTGTAGCGGTGAGGCTGATAGACCATCACTAAGCGACGACCCGGCCAGCCCTCTTCGACCGCACTGATAACCGCCTGCACCTCACGTGGGTGGTGACCGTAATCATCAACCAGTGTCACGCTACCACTCTCTAGTGGCAGCTCACCCAACACCTGGAAACGACGGCCCACGCCTTCGAACTTCTCCAATGCTCGACAGATCGCGGCATCGTCGATCTCTTCATCCGTTGCCACGGCAATCGCCGCGAGTGCGTTCAACACGTTGTGGCGTCCTGGCATATTTAGACAGACCGAAAGATGACTTAGTCCACCTGGACGTCTCACCTTAAAACGGCTCTGCAGTCCATTCTGCTCTAGGTCATAAGCTTGGAAGTCGGCATCCTCGGAGAAGCCATAACTAAGCATGGGTCGCCCAACCTCTGGCATCAATTCGCGCACGACGGGATCATCGATACACATAACGGCCAGTCCGTAAAATGGAAGATTCTGCAGAAAACGGATAAAGGTCTGCTTCAACTTGCCGAAGTCGCCATCGTAGGTATCCATATGATCAGCATCAATGTTGGTGACAATCGCCACCATCGGCTGCAGGTGCAGGAATGAGGCATCAGACTCATCCGCTTCAGCGACTAAGTAGCGACTGCGTCCAAGCTGAGCATTAGTGCCTGCACTGGTTAGACGACCGCCAATCACGAAGGTGGGGGACTGATTGGCTTCTGCGAGAATAGAAGCAACTAAGCTGGTCGTCGTTGTTTTACCGTGTGTGCCTGCCACTGCAATCCCATGGCGGTAGCGCATCAACTCGGCCAACATTTCAGCACGACGAACCACCGGTATTAACTGCTCTTTGGCGCGAGCAACTTCTGGGTTGGTTTGATCGACCGCTGTTGAGGTGACTAGGACATCTATCCCCTCGACATTCTCAGCCGCATGGCCAATAAAAATGGTCGCGCCGAGTGACTGAAGTCGATTGGTCACTGCCGACTCACGGATATCAGAACCGGAAATAGCATAACCCTGGTTCAATAACACTTCGGCGATGCCACACATACCCACACCACCGATGCCCACAAAGTGGATTCGGTTAATACGGCGCATCTCTGGCACTTCATACTCTTTACGATGTCCGGCTTTTGGGCTCATAGGGCCACCTCCAAACAGATATCAGCGACCTGACGGGTTGCGTCTGGTTTCGCCTGAGAACGCGAAGCGTTAGCCATGGCCAACAGATCGGTTCGAGATTGATGTTGTTTCAGCCATTGAGAGAGTCCCTCGGCTGTTAAATTCTTTTGTGCAATTAGGTCTGCACCCTTTGCGTCAACCAAATACTGAGCGTTTGCTGTTTGATGGTCATCAACCGCATGAGGAAAGGGAATAAACAGAGCAGGCACACCGGCTATAGCAATTTCAGAGACGGTTAATGCCCCCGCTCGGCAGATCACCAGATCGGCCCAGGCATAAGCCTCATCCATGGATTCAATGTAGGGCACGACCTCGGCATCAACACCTGCATCAGCATAAGCCTGTTGGCAACGCTCAATGTGCGTTGGTCCTGATTGATGCCACAGATTGGGGCGCTCTTCAGATGACAATCTAGCCACAGCTTGAGGTACCAAGTCGTTGATCGCTAATGCACCCAGACTGCCCCCCACTACTAGGCAATTGATAGCCCCGCTTCGCCCTGCAAACCGTTTATCAGGCGCTGCAACATCCAAGATAGGGCCACGAATAGGATTACCGACCACTTCACCTTGTGCGCCCGATTTAAAGGCGTTGGGAAAGGCTTGGAGTACACGTTTAGCAAATCGACGAGACTGTGTATTCGTCAATCCAGCGACCGCATTTTGCTCATGAATCACTAGAGGCTTATTGAGTAGCCAAGCGGCCAGGGCTCCAGGCCCCGACGCAAAACCACCCATACCCAGAACGGCATCTGGCTGAACCTGCTTCACTACCTTGAAGGCCTGCCATAGCGCTTTAATTAATTTGAAAGGCGCAGCAATAAGGCTCAGTTTGCCTTTCCCTCTTAGGCCTGAGACGTTAATGGCATGCAACCTAATGCCCGCTTCAGGGACCACTCGATTCTCAATGCCACGAACAGAACCTAACCACTCCACCTGGTGACCCTCAGCACGCAACAGATCAGCCACGGCAAGTGCTGGGTAGACATGCCCGCCGGTACCGCCGGCCATAATGAGTAGGCGTTTAGACTGACTCATGAGAGGCCTCCTGTGTCCAGCGTGACCAGAATCGACTCCAACGGCTCTCAACGGGCTTCATACCCAGGCGCTCACGTTTCAGTTCATAATCGACGCGCTGCACGATGGCGATCATCGCCGCACAGATAATCAGTGATGAACCACCGTAACTCATCAGCGGCAGTGTCAGACCTTTGGTTGGCAAGGCGCCCACGTTCACACCGATATTGATCATCGCCTGACCCGCAAGAATGAAGCCGAAACCGTAGGAGATGTAGCTCATAAAAAAGCGTTGCTGCTTCTCAGCCTGGCGACCGATCAAGAAGATTCGAGCGATTAAAACCACATAGAGAACAACAACCGCCATGGCACCGATCAGCCCGAGCTCTTCCGCGAGTACTGAGTAGACAAAGTCTGTATGGGCTTCGGGTAGGTAGAAGAGTTTTTGTACGCTGTTACCAAGACCGGTTCCAAACCACTCTCCGCGACCAAAAGCGATCTGCGCTTGAGAGAGCTGATAGCCAGCACCGTATGGATCCGCCCAAGGATCCGAGAAAGACTGCAGACGTTTCAAACGGTAAGTTTGAGTCAACGCCATCGCACCGACCAACACTCCGACAACGCCAACAACAGTAACTAACTGTAACAGTCGCATTCCACCCAGGAAGATCATGCCCATAACCGTTGCAGTTGTAACAACGATGGCACCGTAATCCGGCTCTAGGTAGAGTGCAAAAACATAGAACGCCAGTGGAATAGCAGGTTTCACAACCCCCTTCCAAGTCGATCTAACCTCGTGTAGACGGCGCACCAGATAGCCCGCAATAAACATCACCATACAGACCTTAGCGACCTCTGAGGCCTGTAGATTGAAGCTACCCAGTCCTATCCAACGCTGACTACCATTGACCTCGCGACCGATGCCAGGCACTAAAACAATCAACAGCAACAACAGTCCCAAGAAGAGCAGCCAGACTGAGAAACGCTCCCATACAGTAATGGGAATTCTCACCAGCAGTGCAACCACTAACAGCGCTGCCACAACAAATAGGCCGTGCCTAAAAATGAAGAAGAATGGCCCACCAAATTTAGCCGCTGCAACATCCATAGAGGCTGAAGAGATCATGACAAGGCCTGTCAGCATCAGTGCTAGCATACTCATCATCAACAGTGGATCGAAAGGTAAAGTGCCCTGAGGAACACGCAGCTCCGCAGGCAATTTAAAATTCCAAAGCTTACTAAAATGGGGAAGTGTTAATCGCATGACAACACCTCTCTCACGGCCGCCACAAACTGATGACCACGATCTTCAAACCCTGTGAACATATCGAAACTTGCACAAGCTGGGGATAACAGAACCGCATCACCCGACTCTGCTTGAGACTCAGCCAAACGCACTGCGTCCATCAATGAATCGGCAAAACAGGTTGCTTCAAAACCGATCTCATCGGCCATCTGTTGGCGATCTTCCCCGATCAGAATGAGTGATTTTAAGTAGCGTTGGCTAGGTAGTTTTAGGCCCGAAAAATCCTGACCTTTAGCTTGTCCACCCGCGATCAAGATTAATGAGTGTGTGCGTTCTTGCGTCTCTCCAAGACCCACAACGGCAGCCAGTGTAGCGCCAAGATTAGTCCCTTTAGAGTCGTTGAACCAGCTGACACCCTCTCGCTCTGCAATCCACTGACAGCGGTGTTCGAGTCCCGGGAATTGAGACAGGGTCTTTAAAAGGGACGATAGTTTCAGTCCCTGAGATTCGCACAGAGCCAGAGCCGCCAATGCGTTCAACTCATTGTGTTCGCCACGCATCTTCATATCGGCAACTGGCATAAGGGCCTCAGCACCTTTTGCTAACCAAGGCTTACCCTCAACCATCAATCGGCCGTACTGATTAAGGTCGGGCGCTCCCAAACCAAAGGAGGTCTGTTTAGTACTGTTCGGTACTAGAGGTCTTGAAAGAGCATCTTCACGATTAAAAATCGCCTGCTGACAGTGGCGATAGATGCGGTGTTTCGCTGCATGATACCCCTGCATACCGTCATAACGATCCATATGATCTGCCGACATGTTCAATACGGTCGCAGCTGATGCTTTGAGATCATGCGTGGTTTCAAGCTGAAAACTGGAGAGCTCTAAAACATAGAGATCGGCAGCCGGCTTGGCTAATAGATCCAGAACCGGAATACCGATATTGCCGCCAATCTCTGCACGACATCCAGCATCGACTGCCATCTGCCAAACTAGCGTCGTAACGGTACTTTTACCATTGGAACCGGTAATCGCAATGATCGGAGCCGTTACCTCGCGAGCAAACAGATCAATATCACCGATCAATTTAGCACCCGATGCTATGGCTGCCTGAATCGCAGGCTGATCTTTAGCGACACCTGGACTGATCACTAGCTCATCTGCCTGACTCAGCCATTCACCATTGAGCGGACCGGTTTGTAGCTCAACTTCAGGGTACTGATGACGGAATGCATCAATTGCAGCAGCTGTCTCACGGGTATCACAAGCGGCAAACGGCAGACCACGACTTGCAAAGAAGCGTGCGATGCTCTGGCCAGTTTGACCTAGGCCAATAATGATTCTGCGCTTATCGCTGGTAATCAGTGACACGTTATTTCCTATCGTATTTTCAATGAGGCTAAGCCGATCAACACCAGTACAAAACTGATGATCCAGAAACGGACGATGACTCGTGGCTCAGGCCAACCCTTCAACTCAAAGTGGTGATGGATTGGAGCCATTCTAAAGATGCGACGCCCCGTCAATTTGAACGACGCCACTTGCAGAATGACTGAGACCGTTTCCAGCACAAAAATTCCGCCCATAATGAGAAGTACCAGCTCTTGGCGAACAATAACCGCGACCACACCCAATACAGCGCCTAGCGCGAGTGCACCTACATCGCCCATAAAGACCATCGCTGGGTAGGTGTTAAACCAGAGGAATCCTAAACCGGCACCAATAATGGCGCCGAGCAGAATGATCAACTCACCGGCGCCAGGGATGTAAGGGATATTGAGGTACTCTGCAAACTTAACGTGACCCGTCAGGTAGGCAAAAACCGCCAGTGCACCGGCCACCATAACCGTCGGAAGAATGGCTAAGCCGTCCAAACCATCGGTTAGGTTGACTGCGTTGGAACTTCCGACAATGACAAAATAGGCGAAGGGTATAAAAAGCAGACCCAGTGACAGCGCGGTATCTTTGAAGAACGGAATCAAGAGATCGGTTTCAGCGGGTGTTTCGGCCAACCAAAAGAGCGCCACAGCGGCCGCGGCACCGCCCACAGATTGCCACAGGTATTTCCACTTTGCAGGCAGACCTCGTGAGTCTTTTTCAATGACTTTGCGCCAGTCATCCACCCAGCCAACAGCACCAAACACCACCAGTACAAACAGCGTCACCCAAACATAGGGGTTCGTTAAGTCTGACCAGAGTAAGGTACTGGTGATAATCGCTAGAATAATCAGCGCACCGCCCATAGTCGGTGTGCCAGCTTTGCTTAGGTGTGACTCTGGCCCATCGTTGCGAACAGCCTGTCCTATCTGTTTTATCTGAAGCTTTCTAATCAGGTGAGGTCCCATCCAAAGCGCCATGGCGAGGGCCGTTAACACACCCATAATGCCGCGCAGCGTAATGTACTTGAAGACATTGAAGCCGCTATAAAACTGAGAAAGGTAATCTGCTAAGTAGACCAACATACTATTTTTCCATCTCTATTAGTGCATCGACGACACGATCCATCGCTGCACTTCGTGAACCTTTAACCAGCAGAGCACCCTCTTTAGGCAGGTTATGTGTTAACTCAGTAATCAATTCATCACGCGAAGCGAAATGACTCGCCCCTTCGCCGAAAGCTGACACCGCATTGGCCATCAGAGGACCCGTTGCCATCAGACGATCAACCCCCTGCTGCTTGGCATAACGACCGATCTCTGAATGAAGCGCCTCCGCGTCAGCACCCAACTCGGCCATATCTCCGAGGACAAGCAGGTGCTCGCCATCCAGAGTCATCAGAGTATCGATGGCGGCTTTAACGGCGGAAGGGCTAGCGTTGTAGGAGTCATCAATCAATGCAAGAGAGGGCTTGAGTGAATGAACCTGCAGGCGCCCCTTGAACCCTGTGTAGTTTTGCAGCGGTTTGATTGCGCTGGCAATGGGCTGACCCGAAGCGACCCAAGCAGCAAGGGCTGCAAGCGCATTGAAGACCATGTGACGCCCCATAACAGAGAGCTGAACAGCGTATTGATTGCCTTGATATGTCAGAGTAAATCCAAAGCAACCCTGGTCATTCACTCTCAGATTCGTTGCGGATAACTCTGCCGATTCATTCAAACCAAAACCGATCCAGCGCTTATTCAAACGATCCAGCTTATCTGTCCAAACCTGGGCATGCGGATCATCTAAATTAACGATTCCGACTCCGCTCTCAACGAGGCCGTTATAGATCTCTGACTTAGCCTGCACGATATTCTCAAGGCTACCGAACCCCTCTACATGGGCTTCCATTGCATTGTTAAGAATGGCGATATTTGGCTGAGTCAGTGCAGCGGTGTAATCGATCTCACCGACTGCGCTAGCACCCAATTCAATCACTGCAAACTGATGATCGGGTGAGAGCTCAAGCAGGGTCAGTGGTGCACCAATGTCATTATTCAAATTGCCCTGAGTAGCCAAAGTGGGCGCCAGCGAGGAGAACATCAATGCGAGCATCTCTTTAACACTGGTTTTACCGGCACTTCCTGTCACAGCAACCAACTGACCAGAAAATTGCTGACGATTCAGTGCACCCAGTTGTCCCAATGCTATTCGGGGATCGGCTACGACTAGCTGAGCAATAGGCAGCTCGAGTGGATGATCGACAACAGCGGCCGATGCACCTTGCTGACTAACCTGTTCAACGAACGCATGAGCATCAAATCGCTCTCCTTTTAGAGCGACGAAGAGATCACCCGAACAGGCTTTGCGACTGTCAGTAATCACACGTTCAATCTTTGTATCTGAACCTTTAAGTTCAGCGTTTAATACGGCCGCAAGCTCTATCAGAGAGTAATCGCGCATCATAGTGTGACACCTCCTCTCAATGCTGACAGAGCCTGTTTTTGATCTGAGAAGGGCAGGCGTTCGCCATTGATCTCTTGATAATCTTCGTGACCTTTACCGGCGATCAAAACGATGTCGTTAACCGATGCCTGAGCAATAATCTGATCAATCGCATCGGCACGACCGATCACTTCAAAGACAGGCTTAACGCCAGCAAAACCTTGCATCACTTCATCAATAATCGCTTGAGGGTTTTCGGTGCGAGGGTTGTCACTGGTCACCCAAATCCGATCCGCCAACTGCTCGGCAATGGCTGCCATCATTGGGCGTTTTCCACGATCACGGTCACCGCCGCAGCCAAACAGAGTCAGCAATTCGCCACCGGCCAAATGCTCTCGACAGGCGGTTAGCGCTTTCTCTAACGCATCCGGCGTGTGGGCATAATCAACGATGACACAAGGCTCGGTTGCGTTAGAGACTACTTCCATACGACCCGGCACCGGCTGAACTTTAGAGACAGATCGCTCTACATCACTTAGGTCATAACCCAGCATCGCCGCTGCACCGATCACCAGAGTCAGATTGGAGAGGTTAAAGCTACCCATCAGTGGTGCGTCTACCCTGATGGTTTGATCCATCATCTCTAGCGTAAATGAGAGTCCTTTGGCACTAAACTTAGGGTCGTACGAAGCGACATCCGCTGATTTCGATGTCGTAGAGAAGCTTAAGCGCCTTGCGTCGGTTGGCCTATTTAACAAAGTTACCGCGTACTCATCATCGGCATTAATCAATTGCAGCGGTGCCCCATAGGCGTCAAACAACTTCGCTTTGGCGGCGGCATAAGCTTCCATCGAACCGTGGTAGTCCAGGTGGTCACGTGACAGGTTGGTGTAGGCCACTAAATCAAAGGCTAGCTGATCGATTCGCCCCTGATCAATGGCGTGGCTCGACACCTCCATCACTACGCTGTCAGCGCCCGCTTCAAGCAACTCAGCCAGAGTTCTTTGCAAGGCAATCGGATCCAGCGTGGTATGACTAGAGACCTTAAGATCGTCTAAAAAGCCAATACCAATTGTGCCCAACATAGCGGCTCGACGGCCCAATTGTGAGAGCAGTTGAACGAGGAAGTGAGCACAGGAAGTTTTACCGTTGGTACCGGTAATACCGACCAGCGTCATCGAACGAGAGGGTGATCGGTAAAAGCGATCAGCCAACTGAGCCAAAGAGCAGATCTCAGGCTGCCAAGCGATCACCTCGACATTCAGTTTTTCAGCTAACTCAGATGCCTCAGCTGCCGTACCCTGCAATATAACCGCTTTAGCGCCCTTGTTAACGGCCTGCTCAGCGAAATCGCATGCACTGTAGTTGGCACCCGAACGCGCCACAAACAGAGAGCCGGTCTGATCTTCACGACTGTCTTGCGATAGTCGCGTAACAGAAACCTCAGAGCTCCTTAGGCCAAATGGCATTAGGAGTTCATTAAGATTCCACTGCATTGATAACTGGGTCATTTTGAGGCCACCTGCATACTTGCCTCTTCCCAGTTATCGGGTGGGATATTCATTAAGCGCAGCACACCGCCCATCACTCGTGAAAAGACGGGCGCAGCCACCGCACCACCGTAATACTCTTGGCCTTTAGGGTTATCGACCATCACCACCATGACAATTCGAGGATCACTGATCGGTGCGATGCCGGCAAATACTGAGACATAGGCATCTTCTGCGTAACCGCCAGCAACGGCTTTGTGAGCTGTACCCGTCTTACCCCCAACACGGTAGCCGGTCACTGCGGCCTGTTTAGCCGTACCAATTGGCGTAACAACCGTTTCCATCATGCCAAGCACCTGGGTAGCCACCTCGGCTGGCATCACGCGCTCACCCTTGGGCTTTTCGTCCAACTTGTAAAGTGATACAGGCAGTTTGACGCCCCGATTCGCGAAGGGAATGTACGATTGAGCTAACTGCAGCGGCGTCACCGATAGACCATATCCGTAGGACAAGGTCGCACGTTCTACCTCTTGACGTTCACTTAGGAAAGGCAGCACACCTGAGCGCTCGCCTGGAAAACCGGTATTGGTGGGCTGACCCAGTCCCATGTTAAACATCAGGTTACGAACCGCGTCACTCTCCATCGATAGCGCCAGCTTAACGACACCGACGTTACTCGATTTGGTGATGATGCCTGTCATATCCAATTCACCGTAATTACGGTGGTCACGAATGGATGAACCTCGAACTCGGATATAACCTGGGGAGGTATCGATCACATCTTCAAACTGGTAATCGCCACTCATTAAGGCGGCGGCAACTGTGATCGGCTTCATCGTTGAGCCCGGTTCAAAAATATCGGTAACTGCACGATTACGCAGCCCGATAGGGTTTAAATTTCGGCGATCGTTCGGGTTGTAAGAGGGCTGATTAACTAGGGCCAATACCTCACCAGTACGAGCATCGAGAATAACTGCCGATGCCGAATCGGCCTTATGCGTCTGAACCGCGTCTTTGAGCTCACGGTAGGCTAAATACTGTAAACGCAGATCGATACTGAGCGCTAAATCTTCACCTGGATCTGCCTCCTGCAGAGATTTTAGGTGTTTGATGGTGCGTCCCTTGCGATCCTGAAGAACCAGCGCTCGACCAGGTTCGCCATGCAGCATCTCATCAAAGGCCAACTCAAAGCCCTCTTGCCCTTTTCCGTCCACATTTGTGAACCCAACTAAGTGAGTTGACACTTCGCCGGTCGGGTAGAAGCGACGGAAGGTTTGATCGACATGGATACCACGAATATTGAGATCATTCACATGCTCTGCCAATTCAGGCGTCACCTGTCGTTTAAGGTACATGAAGCGGCGTGATGGATTCTCTTTTAGAGAGTTGAGTAGTGATTGCGGGTTAAGACTCAACAGACGAGCCAACTGAGGCAAGTTTGAATTTTGTAGATCAGTCTCTTTAGGGTCAGCCCAAATGGTCGCCACCGGTGCACTGACCGCCAAGGGGTCACCATGGCGATCGGTAATCAAGCCGCGATGCGCAGGCGTTAAGCGAGTGCGAAGCGATCGAGCATCACCCTGCTTCTGCAGAAACGCCTGCTCCGCTGTATAGAGCGACACCATCTTAGCGACAATCACACCAGAGATTAGCACGAGCGCAATGAAGACCAACCACAGCCGCCAGCCTTTTGCCGCTTGAGTCTGTACCACCTCTTCGTTACTCATCGATCGCCAGCCTAATCTCATTAGCTTTAGGCATCTTCATGCCTAAGCGCTGCTCTGCCAACACTTCAACTCGGTTGTTTGCACCCCAAGCCGACTGCTCTAGCAACAGCTGCCCCCACTCAATGCGTAGCTCGTCACTTTGACGCACCAGGACCTGATGCTGATTGAACAGACGACGGTAGTCGTAAGCGGTGTAGATCACCGCCAAGGCTGAGATAAAGATGAAAGCAATCAATAAAAAGCCAGAGACCAGAGGTGCAAAAAGCTGACCAAGTTCTAACATGGGCAGCTCTTTAGTTTGTTGCTTTGGCTTCTGCTTTATGGCCAGCCTATCCTTGAAGGGTATAGAGAATGGGATCATTTGAGTTTCTCCGCTATTCTCATCACCGCACTTCGGGAGCGTGGGTTATCAGACACCTCATCCTTGCCCGCTTTGACCGCCTTACCAATCGCCTTCAGCCGTTGATTCAACATATCCTGCGTAACCGGTATACCTGCAGGAAGATGCTCATCCCCTTTCACATAAGTACGAATAAAGCGCTTAACAATTCGATCTTCTAACGAGTGGAAACTGATGACTGCAAGACGCCCACCAACAGCAAGCACCTCTAGGGATTGATCAAGAACCTGCTCAACATCTTCAAGCTCTTTATTGATATGAATTCGAATCCCCTGAAAGGCACGAGTCGCTGGGTTCTTGCCTTTCTCCCATTTAGGGTTAGCTTCTGCAATGATCGAGGACAAACGAGCCGTTGTGGTTATAGGCTCTATCTCTCGCTCACGAACAACCGCCGCCGCCATGCGACGACCAAACTTCTCTTCGCCATAGGTAAATAGAACATCGGCGATCTCTTTTTCAGAGGCACGATTGATCCAGTCCGCGGCACTCTCGCCAGACGTTGTATCCATCCGCATATCTAATGGACCATCATTCTGGAAGCTGAAGCCACGCTTGGGATCGTCCAGCTGCGGTGAGCTAACACCCAGATCCATCAAAACGCCAGAAATCTTGCCCGTTAAACCACGCGCTTCGATAAAGGATTGAAGTCGTGAGAAGGAGCCATGCTCAATTGAGAAACGCGGCTCATCCGCAAAACGTTGATGAGCAAAAGCGATCGCCTCAGGGTCTTTATCGATAGCAATTAAACGACCCTCTTCATTCAATCTCTCTAACACCAACGCACTGTGGCCGCCACGACCAAAGGTGCAATCGACATAAATTCCAGCTGGATCTTGCACCAGCGCGTCGACCGCTTCGTTCAGAAGGACTGTGATGTGCTTGAAAGAGTCACTCATTGAGTCACCCCCTAAAGCGAAAGCGTTTGAAGATCATCTGGCAGAGCGCTCGACTCATCGGTCTCAGCCAGGTATTGATCTCGAGCGGCTAACCACTGGTCTTCGCTCCAGATCTCAAATTTGCGGCCCTGACCAAGAAGCACCAACTTCTTGTCCATCTGCGCATATTCACGAAGGGGTTGTGGTAATAGAAAACGGCCGTTCGCATCCAGCTCAAGATCAGTAGCATGACCTATCAACAGACGCTGGATGCGGCGGGCCGCGGGGTTAAAGCTTGGTAGAGACTCAATCTTCTTCTCAATGGTTTCCCACTCCGGTAACGGATAGAGAAGTAGACAGCGAGTTTCTGTATCGATGGTAACTACTAACTGGTTCTCGCAGCAGTCTGCAATTTGGTCGCGATAGCGCGCAGGCAATGCCATGCGCCCCTTCGCATCCAAATTGATTTTGTTGACCCCACGGAACATTCGTTACCACTCCTATCTGTGAATCTCTTGAGTTGCGACTTAAATCGCCACTCACGCGAAGAGCCGGCTCCCCCACCATTTCTCCACTATGACCCACTTTAACCCACTTTTTACCACTCCACGCCACTATAGACCCACACAAGCTGCAATGCAACTTCAAAAAAGTGGATATAAATTCATCTATTAGGGGTGTAAAAGCGGGGCGGTAGTAGAAATATCGCGCGTAATAAGAGAGCGGGTGACAGGCTAAAGCCAGTCGCCGGTGCAAGAAAATAACTACGGAGTGACGGTGTCAGGCCTTCAGCCTGACATCCGCCATGAGAACATCTTCCAGAGAGGAGAATCAGTTCACCAAATTGCTTGGCTCACCTTTGTGAAAATTATCGATATGACCGATCAACTGATCCCATAAAGTCTGCATCGCCTCTTCACTTGCCCAGGCAACATGAGGTGTCACTATGACATTTGGCCTGGTGAGGATAGCGTGAAACGGGTGGTCGTCGTTGATTGGCTCAGAGGTTAAGCAGTCGAAGCCCGCTGCTGCAATCTGCTGACTGTTTATCGCTTCAACTAACGCCTGTTCATCCACCAAACCACCCCGACCAGCATTGATCAGAATAGGTTGTCGAGACATCTGCGCAAACTCATCTGCACCAATCAATCCGCGCGTTTCCGGGGTCAGCGGGCAGTGAAGTGAGATCACATCACTTTGAGCTAGAAATTGATCGAAGGGGGTATAACCCTCAGGCGGGTTCTGTTCACCTTTACGTCCAGAATAGAGAACCTTCATGCCAAGTGCCGAGCAGAGACGCCCCAGAGCGCTACCCAATGCACCCCGACCGACGATTCCCATGGTTGTACCAGCAAGGTCTTTGATCGGGTGGTTAAAAAAGCAGAACTGCTGAGCTCTCTGCCACTCACCATCAATAACATCTTGGCGATAACCAACAATGGAACGACGCAGTGCAAACATAAGGGCTAACACATGCTCAGGGACGGTATTAGTCGCATAGCCACGAACATTCACCACACTAACCCCATGGGCACGAGCAGCTTCCACATCAATCACGTCATAACCTGTCGCAGCAACGGCAATCAACTTTAAGTCAGGCAGTTGCTCAAAAGCCTCGGCACGAATAGGCACCTTATTAGAGATCGCAATCTGGGCGCCTCGCAGACGTTCGACCACTTCAGACTGAGCGGTGCGATCGTACTCAATCCAATCATGTTCAAAACTTGGCTTGGTTATTGAGACCGTCGGACCAAGCGTTGATCGATCAAGAAAAACGGTTTTTATCATGGGTTACCTTCAAACAAGCTGGTTCTCACAAGAGGCGTTTTGCTCCAGACAGGTTAGATTGTTCGCCGTTGTCTGAGCAATGTTAGTTAATGCCTCTTCGGTCAAAAAGGCCTGATGCCCGGTCACTATCACATTGGGAAAGGTCATCAAGCGCATCAGATCGTCATCCGCAATGACCCGATTAGACTGATCTTCAAAGAAGAGATCCGCCTCCTCTTCATAAACATCGATAGCTAGACCCGACAACCCACCCTGTTTAAGTGCATTGATAACCGCCTTGGTATCGACCAGACCTCCACGAGAGGTATTGATCAACATAGCCTTAGGTTTCATCAGTGCCAATGCACGCTCACTAATCAGATGATGCGTCTGAGCCGTGAGCGGACAGTGCAAGGATATAAAATCTGATTGTTCCAGCAAGCTATCAAGCTCTACGTACTCAACGCCCTGCTCGATTAGATCTTGAGAGGGATTAGGATCATAGGCTAACAGACGACAGTCAAAGCCCCTCATAATTTGGCAGAAGACTGAACCAATATTACCGGTGCCGACTACCCCAACCGTCTTGCGATGAATATCACGCCCCACCAAGCCATCCAGCAAAAAGTTACCCTCTCGCACTCTATTGTAGGCTTTGTGAACGTGTCGATTGAGTGTCATCAGAAGCGTTAAAGCATGCTCGGCTACCGCATATGGCGAATAGGCCGGCACTCGTACAACCGATAAACCAAGCCGTTTAGCAGCATCTAAATTGACGTTGTTATAACCCGCGCAACGAAGCGCCACTGTTTTAACGCTGAGCTCTGCCAGCCTCTCAAGACAAGACTCATCCAACTGATCATTGACGAACACGACAACAGCATCGAAACCGGCCGCCAACTCGGCAGTTTTTCGATTAAGGTGTACCTCTTCAAACATCACCTCATGACCTGAAGCCTCAAAGGCGTCGATCAGGTAACTCTTCTCATCTTTTCTAGCACTAAACACTATGGCTTTCATTGGCACCATCGCTCTACTCAACCCCTAATAGGTCAAGCTTATGCGATGTGCCAAATTACTGAAAGAATTAGGCTGGTTTATTGGTCAACCAAAGATATTGATAGGGGCGCAGTGTCACTTGTGCCAGCCGGTCATCAAACACCTCTCCACTAACGAGATCTGTCCACTCATCGGTGATCACCAGGTTCAACTGCGACAAATTAAAGGTCTGCGGCTCATTGGTGATGTTATAGACGGCAAAAATACTCTGGGAGCGATTGATACTTTGACGCCAGAATGCAAACAGCGATTCCCCTGTGTGCAAGGTGTACATGGTCGCGTTGGGGTGAAAGGCCGGCTGCTTGCGACGAACCTTCAGCAGAGCCTGCATCGCTTCGAACACCTTTTTGTGATGGGTCTCTGCAGAGAGCTGTTGTTCCAATCGATCAGCATCCCACACATGACGATTGATCGACCTAAAGCTACCCGTGTGCTCGATGCGTTCGACATCATTTTCTGTCGCTAACAATGAATGAATGTAGAAAGCCGGAACACCCTCGAGCGCCATCATTACTGCTGCTGCACAGATAAAGCGTGCAAACTGAAGCCCATCAGGACCCGACTGATGCGTGCCAGCCATAGCATTCCAAAGGCTAATATTGATCTCATAAGGCTTGGAGTTTCCTTCGGCGTCCGTTCGACAACTGACTCGACCACCAAACCTCTGCATGGTGCCAATTAGGTTGTCGATCTCCCATTCGCTCAGCAGCCCTTCAGTCGGTCGCAAGCCAACACCATCATGTGACGCGATAAAGTTGAGATAGGTTGTGCCATATTGGGCAGGAGGCATAGTCATCAACCACTGCTTCAAATGAGTGCAATCACCTGTCACCAGGGTATTAATCAGTAACGGAGGGAGGGAAAAGTTATAAATCAGATGCGCTTCATTAGCGTTACCAAAGTAGGTGAGGTTTTCCGAGTTGGGAATATTGGTCTCGGTAATGATGACGGCGTCCGGTGAGTGGTGCTCTATGAGCAGTCGTAGCAGCCGTATCACCTCATGAGTCTCTGGCAAGTTGATACTGCTGGTGCCAGGCACCTTCCACAAAAAAGCCACCGCATCGAGGCGGAACCAACGTATCCCCTGCTCCAGATAGAGATGTATGATCGAGAGAATCTCTAGCAGCAGATCTGGATTAGTAAAATCTAGATCGACCTGATCATGACTGAATGTGCACCAAACGTGCTTCTCGCCATTCACAGTACGTACCTCTTTAAGAAGAGGCGAAGTTCTGGGGCGAACCACCTGCGACAGATCCCATTCAGGCTCGGCTTCAAAAAAGTAACCCGCCCCTGGATCGATCCCTTTTTTGTAGTTCTCAAACCAGAGGCTGCGACTTGAGCAGTGATTGATGACCAGGTCACCCATAACCTTAAAAGATTGGGTCATGGAACGGATATCAGACCAATCTCCACAGCTGGGATTGACCGTGGTGTAGTCCATAACACTGAAGCCATCATCGGAACTGAATGGAAAGAATGGCAGCAGATGAACCACCGAGATGCTCTCTGAAAGACGACTCTTTACAAAGTCATTCAATGTCTTAAGGGGCACTTCAGCCTCTTTCCTAAGCGAGTCAGCATAAGTGATCAGCATGACATCAGACTGATCCCATATATTTCGATGTGGTTCAGGAGAGGGGGTATCCACCGAGATCTTCATAACCTTTAGACACTGCCGGGTCAGCTCATGAACATCCTTATCAGGGAAGAGTGCCGTTAGATGTGCGGCTACGCGTTGCTCAAGCGGAGTGTGGTTTAGTATCACCATGATCAACCCTCCCCAAATTCGCTCATATCCGCTTCGACCGCATCTAAAATCATCTGCTGCACATCTGGGCAGGCACTGATCACGCGGTTCCAGCTTGGTACAAAGGGGGTCTCCATTGGATGATCCAAGAAGTGAGTTCCCGCCTTCATAATGTTCTGAGCGAACAGCTCAACAGCCTGCTCCTCGTGATGAACGTCTAACTTCAAACCGTTGATCAAAGCATCGTTTCGATAGGTCTCTACAAAATCGAGAGCAATCCGGAAGTAGGTCGCTTTAATGGTTCGGAAGGTCTCTTGATTAAAGACAATGCCATTGGTCGCCAACTTTCTGAACACCGCTTTGGTAATGTCGATCGACATCTTAGAGAGTCCGGCATTCTCATTATCGAGCGAGATATCCTGATGTTTGTGATCGTAGATGTCGGCAATATCAACCTGACAGAGGCGGTTGTTGGAGTAGTTGCGAGTCATCTCACTTAATACGCCAATCTCCAGACCCCAATCGGATGGGATACGAATATCATTCATCACATCGCGTCTGAACGAAAACTCGCCCGCCAAGGGGTAGCGATAACTGTCTAGATACTCCAGATAATCGAGAGGCCCACACACTTTCTTCAGTGCTCTTAACAGCGGGGTAACCAACAATCGACTGACACGACCATTAATCTTGCCGTCAGCCACCCGCGCATAGAACCCCTTACAGAACTCGTAGTTGAAGTTGGGGTTGGCAACCGGGTAGATAAGTCGCGCCAGCAGAGAACGATCGTAGGTCAAAATATCACAGTCGTGCATTGCCACAGACTCGGCAACACCCGATGCCAATACATAACCCATGCAGAACCAAACATTCCGCCCCTTACCGGGTTGATCGGGGGATAGCTGATGACTTTGCAAAATCTCATCAACGGCACGCAGACGTGGGCCATCATTCCAGAGCACTTTGGTATTTTGTGGAAGATCGGAGAAAAATTTTAAGGCATCACGGTACTGCTGTTCATCGGCCCTATCTAGACCGATCACGATCTGTGACAGGTAGGGGACCTGCTTTAGATGCTCAAGAATATTGGGCATCGCTTCGGTCTCCAACTCCGAGTAGAGACAGGGTAGGATCAACCCCATTGGCCGCTGCTTAGAGAACTCCATCAACTCTGATTCAAGCGCTTCAACCGGTCTATCTGACAAATTATGCAGCGTTGTAATGATACCGTTTTGATAAAAATCGCCCATGAAATACTCCTAAATTAAAATGCATCGGGGAATCGATCAGTGATCAAGGCCTTAACCGCTTGATACCAACCCTCTGGCCCGCAAAGATCTGTTTGAATCACCTCACCTGAGGCATTAATAACTGGAAAGCTATGAACGGGAGATCGAACCTGTATGGCAATATCCGCCATCTCAAGCATCGCGCGATCGTTCTCACCATCACCCAGCGCAACACTCTCGACACTACTGTTCCAAAGCGTTTTATACTGATCGATCAACCACGCAAGAGAGAGCGCTTTTGATACTTCACCTTGCAGGTGGACAAAACGCCCCCCTTTAACGACTTGGATACCCACCTTCGCTAGAGATAGCGCAAAACGTTGAAGCTGCTCTTCAGAGTCTCTCCAGACCAGGGGTTCGCTGAAGTTCCTATCCAGAGCTAACTGAGCCCGTTCAAGCGAGAGCCCGGTCAAAGCAGCCATCTCATCAGCAGAGATCTCCGAAAGACCATAGAAGTTGAACTGCGATCTGAAAGGCTCAACTCGTGACAAAATTTCAGAGCGTGTCAGGCCAAGATTGATGACGTTAAACCCGAGGTGCTCTTGCATCTCCCAATCAGCTGCTAACTGACTCCCCTTGGGCAGATAAATAGCTCCACCGTTCTCGACACTGAAGGGGTGTGAGTTGGCCAACTGGCTTCGCAGCGCAATCAACTCAGGTGCTGTTTTACTGGTATTGAAAATCCAAGGGATATTCAGCCGATTTAATAGCGGAAAGAGTGTGTCCGCGGGCGCGGCACTATAGGTGTAGTGATCTAGAAGGGTTCCATCCAGATCGGTAGAGAGCAGTAGTCGACTCATAACAGTTCATCTAAGTATTCGTTATGAAGCTACTGCAAACAGGGTACCAGAAATTATAAACCTTTGTTTTTATAGGATAAAATATAAACAGATTGAGAGTACGCACCAAAAATGCACAGTCAATGGGCAGAGTTATGCACCATGATGGTGCGCACCTAACGACCGCCTAGTGGCTTAGTAGCGGTTAGGGTTTCAGGATCTGTGAGACCGGCACCAACTGCGCACCCTGAAGAGAGAGCAACTCGGCCGTCTGCTGCATGTGCTTGGGAGAGATCGCGCAACAACCACCGATTAACCGAGCACCCGTTTCAAACCAATCCAGCGCCAGTTCGGCATACTGATGCGGGGTAAGATCTTTACGCTCCATCAACTCGGCGACCGAGTTACCAGCAGCCAGGGGCTCAACAGATGAGAAGCCATTAGCGTAGGCACCAAAGGGTTTGTGATGGTCAGCGATCTGTTTCAATGCTGCAGGCACCTCCTCGGGTGCAGAGCAGTTGATCCAGTACCCATTGGGATCAAACTCTTTCACAGCGGTTAAGAGATCTTCTATCGACTCCCCTGATCTCAACAGACCATTGGGTTCAACACGGATACCAAGAGTAAAAGGCTTACCGGTCTCTTGTGCAGCCCGGCATGCAGCACGCGCTTCAGTGGAGTTGCTCATCGTTTCGATCATTAACAGATCAACCTCTGGCTGCAGCGCACAGATCAATCGAAACTCATCTAACAGGCTTTGGTAGCTGCGTGGCGGATTGGGTAAATAGCTCCCCTCAATCGGAGCCAACACACCTGCAATATCAAAATGAGTGTCAGAGGATTCACGAATGGATTCTAGCGTTTTGCTGGCCAAGCTGTAGATGGACTCAATAGGATGAGTGACACCCGCTCGCTTGAGACGAGTTGGGGTCGCGGTGTAGGTATTTAGACAGAGTGTTCTCGCACCAGCATTAAGATAATCCGAGTGCACCTGACGAACAATATCAGGCTGGTTCATCATAACTTCGACAGACCAGAGAGCGTGACGTGGCTTGCCCGCACGCTGAAAGATCTCCTGACCTACACCACCATCCAAAAAACCAACGTTAACCAAAACCCTAACACCTATTGTTAAATTATCTGCCTGAACGGCTACGCATGAGGTATCGTATACGGCACAAAAGCTAAACGGGTTGCTACCCTAGCGAAATTTGTAATCTATGAATAGAGCTCAATTCAGGCAAATGACATGAACAGAAAAATATCCATCATCACGATCGGTTTACTGGCAATGATCGGTTTATCCGTTTTGGGTTACCAACACTACACCCAAGAGACCGATGGGAAGTATTTTAGAGAGTGGCATTCGCTTCGTACTGACAGCTTTAAGGAGGTACGGCGTAATTTTTCACCACTGGACGATATGGCCAAAGAGCGAATCTCTTTTCAGCCAGAGCTGATCAAGAAGTATTCGGCCAATCTAGTCAAAGCGACACAGCCCTTAGCTTCCCAGTTTGAACCTAAAGCCCCCTGGGGTGATGCTAATGCATCGATCTGGAGCGAGGGTTCTGAATTTCAATCGATGATGGCGGAGTTTGTTGCAACCACCGAGCAACTTTCAGAAGAGACTCCAAACGATCTGAAGCGTTTTCAAGACACACTGCACAGCCTTAGAAACCAGTGCATAGAGTGCCATAAAAAATATAAAGATTAGGCGGTAGTGACCAATAAAAAGGCCGCTCTATTTGAGAGCGGCCTTTTTGGTATTGGGTGAGTCTTTCGATAAGCCGGGTTCTGTCGTGGACAGTCATTCATCTAGGATTAGGATCACTCCTAACCTCCAGCGACCTACCCGGACCTAGCGTGGGCCACGCCTAACAGGTCCCTATTTGGTCTTGCTCCGAGTGGGGTTTACCATCGCCGTGGAGTGTTGCCACCCACGCGGTGCGCTCTTACCGCACCTTTTCAACCTTACCGGCGCCGAAGCGCTTAGGCGGTATACTTTCTGCTGCACTTTCCGTCGGCTCACGCCGCCCAGACGTTATCTGGCACTTTGCCCTATGGAGCCCGGACTTTCCTCCCCTCTGCAAGCAGAGCGGCGACTGTCTAAAAGACTCAGAGTGAAGCATAGCACGCTTCGAAACGGCCCCCTAGGAAATTAGCTGCTGATAGAGCTCTTTTTTTCCAACACCCGTGATCTCAGAAGTGATGGCAGCGGCCTTTTTGGGAGGCAGTTCAGCAGCCAATAAATTGAGTACGCGAAGAGTCTCTTCATTCAAAGAGCCCTCCTCTTTGACAGCCCCTTCAACCATCACAACGAACTCACCACGTTGCTGGTTAGCGTCAGCCAACATCCACTCAATCAGCTCTGCAATGGGTGCTGAGTGGATAGTCTCAAACGTCTTTGTGATCTCTCGAGCTACGCCCACCATTCGCTGATCACCAAAGACGCTCTGCATATCTTTTAGGGAGTCGACGATGCGGTGGGTCGATTCATAAAAAATCAGCGTCTCTTCACGATCAGACAACTGCTCTAACGCTTTGACTCGAGCACCCGTTTTAGCTGGTAGAAAGCCGATAAATGAGAAGCGATCAGAAGGCATGCCAGAGGCACTTAAAGCGGCAACAAAGGCACAACACCCAGGAATCGGTGAGACGGCATAACCAGCCTCCTTAACGGCCCGCACCAGAACAAAGCCGGGATCCGAAATGAGCGGAGTTCCCGCATCAGACACTAGAGCAACACTCTTTCCAGCCGCCAACTGATCAATAATCAATCCCGCGCGTTGGCGCTCATTGTGATCATGTACTGATATCAAGTTCGCTTTAATGTTAAAGTGCTGCAGAAGCTTTCCTGTATGGCGAGTATCCTCAGCCGCAACAAGGTCGACATCGGTTAACACTTGCTGCGCACGAGGCGTAAAGTCCGCAAGATTTCCAATGGGCGTTGCCACAACATACAGGGTAGGCAAAGACATATGATATCCATCCGATTTGAGTTACAGGGTGTGGACTATAACATGAGCAACGCATTGAAGTTGTTAGGAAGAAGCGCAATATTAGCTTTACTAGTGGCAGGCTGTACTCCGCAACTAGAAAAACCAACCGTCGTCGATAAAACACCGGATTCGCCAAAGCAGGCAAGCACGGCCGCAGACATTTTGCTACAAGCGATCAATGCTCGTGGTGATCAAGCAGCGGTACTTCGCCTTAAAGCCGCTAACCTGCTATTTGATCAGCAACGTTACAAAGAGGCGGCGAACAGTCTGTCAGTCATCAACCTAGCAGGCATCAACAGTAATAACGCCTTCAACGTCGTTCAATTAGAGGCAAAAGCCTACCTTAAGCTGGGTGATAGTGGGTCAGCGCTGAACCGCTTAACGGATCAAAACCTTCCTACACTTAACAGCGAACAGCGTGTTGAGATCGCACTGCTCAAAGCAGACATTTTCGAACAGCAAAACAACCCGCTCAGTGCCGTTTTATCTCTGAGTGAACTTAACGAGCTTTCGCTCGATCAACAGCAGAGTATCAACGACCAAATCTGGGCACTGATTAACCAAGTCGATAATGAAACCTTGGTTGCGGCCAACTTCTCAAACTATGGATTTGTTACCCAAGGGTGGATTGAACTCGCACTGCAGCTTGCTCCAATAAACGATTTAACAGCCCAACGTGAAGTCGCCTCACAATGGCGAACACTCTGGGACAAGCACCCAGCAAGTAATACGCCACCCGCAGCTCTCGCGTCTCTTCTCGATGGTGATGTTATCTCTGCCAAACGTATCCTAATTGCCCTACCCTTCAGCGGCCCCTTGGCTGAGCCGGCTCGAATCATTTCAGAGGGCGTTATTGCTGCGCTTAAATCGCGCTCACAACGTGGGTTTGAGGCGCCTGAGTTAGTGAGCCTTGATACAGAGGGTGCCAGTGCTGAGAGCATCATCGCCTATACAATAGAGCAGCAAGCCGACCTAGTGATTGGGCCATTGCGCGGTAAATTGATTGATGAACTGGGAAATAACGGCAAGCTTCCAGTCCCTTTTATCACCTTTAACCGAACTGACCGTTTGACTGACAACCTATTTCAACTCGATTTAGGTTCGGACCAAGAGATCAAACAGGTTGTCACCAGAGCCACTCTAGAAGGACACAAACGCTTTGCACTGATCACCCCAGCCGCGGCATGGGGCGCTCGTTTAGCGGATGATTTCAGACAGAACCTAGAATCTAGCGGCGCAGAAGCCGTTGCCGAATTGAGTTATGAGCTGAATGGCGATCTATCCAGTCAGGTCAGCCAACTGCTCAATACGGATCAAAGTACTGAGCGATACAACGCGATTAAAAAACTATTAGGCGAGTCGCTGGAGTTTGATGAGCGTCCAAGACGCGATATTGATGCCATTCTGCTGGCCGCTCAACCACAGGATGCACGTCAACTGACTCCCATGCTCGCATTCCATTTTGCTGGTGATTACCCCATTTATGCGACTTCCCACCACTTTGAAGGCAACTTCAATGAGACAAGGGACGTCGACCTTAATCGCATCCAATTCCCAGACCAACCCTGGTTACTTCAGCCAACGACAGCTTTGAACCTCTCATTAGCACTCGAGAGACCCGACAGCGCGAGTCGACTTGGACGCCTCTACGCACTGGGTTCAGACGCGGTCAAAGTCTACCCCTTCCTAAGTCAGCTAAAGAGTTCACCAGAGCTCACGGTGCAGGGGGAGACGGGCCGGTTGAGCTTAGACCCATCAGGACGATTTAATCGTCAGCTACTCTGGGCACAATTTGATCAAGGTATACCTGTTTTATTGGGCGAACCACAGATACCTGAAACCAAGCCCTTAAAGAGTGACCCTTTGGAGGAGCCTCAGCCAGAGACTATCAACATGCAGACTCAAGAGGTTCAGCTAAACTAAGTTCATAACCACTCAAGGATGAGACTATGAACCGCAAAACCATCGGCAACCAGGGCGAACAGATCGCTGAGCAGTATCTTCGTAAACAGGGTCTAAAATATCTAAACCGAAACGTGAATTACCGTTTTGGGGAGATTGATCTAGTGATGCTGGACTCCGATACCATCGTTTTTGTTGAAGTAAGAGTCCGATCCAATCCCCATTATGGGTCGGGCGCCGAGAGCGTCACGGCCAGCAAACAGCGCAAACTGATTAAAGCCGCACATCTCTGGATCGGCCAAAATAGACGTTATGCAAACTACAACTTTAGATTTGATGTCATTTCTCTCACTACAGGGGGCGAGATAAGCAACTGTCTATGGTATAAAGATGCCTTTAGACCCGATAGCTAGTAGTCATATGGAACTCGAAGAGAGAATCGTCAATCAGTTACACACCGCCTTAGGCATTAGCGCTCAAACCATTGAGCACTACTCGCCGGTGATCGCTGACGCCTCTGAACAGCTGCTAGCCTGTTTAATGTCAGAGCACAAAATCATCTGCGCCGGTAATGGCGCGAGTCAATCGATCGCTAACTACTTCACAACGACGCTTATGCAGCGATTTCGTGAAGAGCGCCCGGGCCTGCCTGCTATCGCTCTTGGGGCTGACTCCGGTGTCACTACCGGTACCGCAGAAGAGTCTGGCTATGTTCAGACCTATGCGCGCCAAATCCAGGCATTGGGTCAACCCGGAGATGTTTTAGTATTAATCTCATCTTCAGGTAATGATCGTAACCTCATTCAAGCAATTCAAGCGGCACACGACCGTGAAATGCAGGTGATCGCGATCACGGGTCGTGACGGCGGAAATATTACCGCACTAATGGAGCCAACAGAGATTGAGATCTGCGTAGCAGCAGAGGATGATCCATCGATCCACCTGGCACAGATGCTGACCCTTCAATGCCTTCTCGATCTTATTGAATATCAACTTTTTGGAGCTTAACTTGCCATGAAAAAAGTCCTAGCCACTCTTGTGATGACAACGACTCTAGTAACGGGTTGTTCTACCATCGTAAGCTCATCACGTGAGGAGCCAATTCGCGAAGACATTGGAAATCGCACACTGGGTAACATCATCGAAGATGAAGCCATTGAGCTAAAGGTTATGGTCAACCTAAGTAAAGGATCGGCACCACTGGCTCAATCTCACATCAATGTGAAAAGCTTTAACGGCCAAGTGCTATTAACGGGTCAGGTACCTAATGAGAATGTTCGCCAAGAGGCTGAGCAGATCGTTGGGCAGACACGTGAAGTCAAACGCATCCATAACGAACTTGAAATTGCAGGACCAAGCTCGACGATTGTACGCAGTAACGACATCTACCTAACCAGCCGCGTTAAACTGAAACTCCTAAGTGACAAGTCAATTGAGGGGTTACGCGTTAAGGTTGTCACCGAAAATGGCATTGTCTACTTGATGGGCTTGGTTAGCCAGCGCGAAGCCGATCAAGCCGTAGCGATTGTGCGTGAAGTACCCGGTGTGCAGCGCATTGTTAAAGTATTTGAGTACGTACCACTGCCATAAGCAGCTAACAGGCACAAAAAAGGGAGCTAATTGCTCCCTTTTTATTATCTCATCGCCTATTTAACGACACGCAAGCCAGGCCTTTTGGCAGCATCAGGTTTAGCAGCTGAGGCTTCTGCCGTCACTGCTTCAGTACTCCCTGGCTCTGCATGCGCCTTTTCTAGCACAAGATTAAGTGCTTCGGCACCCGGCTCCATACCAAACCCCATACCGACACCGTTCTCGCGGGCAAAAATAGCGATCAGCGCCGCCATCGGTACATAGACTTGTCGAGGCGTTCCTGAAAAGCGAGCGTTGAAGCTGAGCGCCTCATTGTCCATGTAGAGATCACGTACAGCGCCGGGCGCTATATTGAGTGTGATCTGCCCATCTTTGACAAATTCTTGAGGAACATCGGTGCCTGGTACCAGAGCATCAACAGCAATATGGGGCGTTAGATCCATATCTAAGAGCCACTCATTAAGGGCTCTTAGCAGGTAACCACGCGAGGGGGTTAGTTCAGACACAGATTACTCGCGAATCTCGCGCTCTGCTTCTGATAGTGACTCTTGGAAAGATTCACGATCAAATAGGCGATCCATGTAAGCGATCAGCGGCTTACACTGAGCTTCTGGAAGCTCAATACCCATCGCAGGCAGACGCCATAGAATGGGAGCAATAACACAATCGACCAAGCTAAACTCTTCACTCATGAAGTACGGCTTCTCTTGGAAGATCGGTGAGATTGCCACTAGGCTGTCACGCAGCTCTTTGCGTGCAGCATCGATCTCTTCTTCGCTACCCTTCTTGTTAAGAATGGTATCAGCGTAGCGACACCAGTCGCGTTGAATACGGTAGATGTAGAGACGGCTCTCTGCACGAGCTACAGGGTATACCGGCAACAATGGAGGGTGTGGAAAACGCTCATCCAAATACTCCATCATCACATTCGATTCAAACAGAACCAGTTCGCGATCAAGCAGTGTTGGTAGGCTGTTGTATGGGTTAAGAGCAGCAACATCTTCTGGCAACTCATCATCTTGGCAGTCGACAATATCAACCGCTACACCTTTTTCCGCCAGAACAATGCGAACTCGATGGCTGTAATGGTCAGCTCCATCAGAGAAAAAGGTCATTGAAGAACGTTTAGCTACCACGCCCATCTACTACTCCAAAAATTAACAGATATTAGAAACAAAAAATCTACGCACCCCGATGGAGTACGTAGATTTTATAATTTAACAGAAATCGAACGTTTAGTGTATGTCTTTCCAGTACTCTTTCTTCAATGCAAACGCGATAAAGAAGAAGAAGAACAAGAAGATCAATACGTTCGTACCGATACGGTGCGAATCTGCTTTAGACGGTTCCGCCATGTAAGCCATGTAGTTAACAAGGTCGTAGATCACCTTATCGAACTCAGCAGGCTCAAGTGAACCAGTGCCATTATCGACCGTTAGACAGCCTGGTTTAGCGACACCTGTTAGTGGATCGATTTCAGACTCTAAACCACGGTGCAGCAGCTCTTCCTGTGAACAACGAAGTGTCACTGTACCTTGAAGATCTTCCAACACATTAGGCATACCCACATCTTTAAAGACGGCGTTGTTAACACCCCATGGGCGCGACTCATCTTTGTAGAAGCTCTTAAGGTAAGTGTATACCCAATCTGGACCACGTAGACGTGTCTCTAGCGTTAGATCTGGTGGAGGATTACCGAAGAATGTTGCCGAATCAGAAGACTTCATAGCGATCGTCATCTGCTCACCGATCTTCTTGTCACCGAAGATGAGGTGCTCCTCAACCAGATTCGCAGGGATGTTTAGATCCGTCGCTGAACGCTCGTAACGCTGGTACTGAGCTGAGTGACAGCCAAGACAACGGTTAACAAACGTCGCCATACCACGCTGCAAAGAGGCTTCGTTGGTACGATCCAGTTCAATATGTTCCAGTGGCATTTTTGCACCACCAGCAGCCAAAGCTACTGATGGGATAAGGGCCACTACTAGAGTAAGTAGAAACTTTTTCATTAGCCTGTCACCCTCTCTGGTACTGGTTTAGTGCTTTCCATGCGTGTGTACCATGGCATTAGGATAAAGAATGCAAAGTACAAAGCAGTACAGATCTGAGCAAGCAGAGTACGCTCTGGCGTTGCTGGAATCGCACCTAAAACACCCAGAATGACAAAACAGATCGCAAATACGAGCAACCAGATTTTAGACAACCAGCCTTTGTAGCGGATCGACTTAACTGGGCTGCGATCTAGCCAAGGCAACACGAACAGGATCGCAATTGCAGCACCCATTGCAACGACACCCCAGAACTTAGCATCCAAGCCAAACAGTGGGAAAGTAATCGCACGCAGGATTGCATAGAAAGGTGTGAAGTACCAAACCGGTGCAATATGCTCAGGCGTTTTCAGCGGATTCGCAGGCTCAAAGTTTGGCTTCTCTAGGAAGTAACCGCCACCCTCAGGGAAGAAGAATACAACCGTACAGAAAACAAACAGGAAGACGACAACGCCGACAATGTCTTTAACTGTGTAGTAAGGGTGGAAAGGGATACCGTCTAGAGGTACGCCATTCTCATCTTTCTTCTCTTTGATCTCTACACCGTCTGGGTTGTTAGAGCCCACTTCGTGTAGCGCGATGATGTGAAGTACTACAAGCGCTAAAATGACGATTGGCAGTGCAATAACGTGCAGCGCGAAGAAGCGGTTCAGAGTGATACCTGAGATCAAGAAGTCACCACGAATCCACTGCTGCAGATCAGCACCTACGACAGGAATAGCACCGAATAGCGATACAATTACCTGTGCACCCCAGTAAGACATCTGTCCCCAAGGAAGTAGGTAACCCATGAACGCTTCAGCCATCAGCGCTAGGTAGATGGTCATACCAAACAGCCACACAAGCTCACGAGGCTTACGGTAAGAGCCGTACATCATGCCACGGAACATATGTAGATAGACAACTACGAAGAAGGCCGATGCACCGGTAGAGTGCAAGTAGCGCAGCAACCAACCGTATTCAACATCACGCATGATGTATTCAACAGAGGCAAAGGCACCTTCAGCGCTTGGGTTGTAGCTCATTGTTAGCCAGATACCCGTTAGGATCTGGTTAACTAGAACCAATAGAGCAAGAGAGCCAAAGAAGTACCAAAAGTTAAAGTTTTTTGGTGCGTAGTATTTTGCTAGGTGATCATCCCAAAGTGCTGTCGCTGGGAAACGATCATCGATCCAGCCCATGAAGCCTGGATTACCCTTATTGCGTGAACCAGCCATTATGCAGTCTCCGTATCGACACCGATAACAAGCGTATTGTCATCAAGGTAAGAGTGAGGAGGAATGACCAGGTTAGTCGGTGCAGGAACACCCGCATAAACACGACCAGACAGGTCAAAACGAGAACCGTGACATGGACAGAAGAAACCGCCCAACCACTCAGGACCCATATCATCTGGAGCCACTTCAGGGCGGTAAGTTGGTGAACAGCCCAAGTGTGTACAGATACCAACCATTACCATGATCTCTGGGCGCAAAGAGCGAGCAGAGGTTCCTGGAATGTATTCTGGCTGCTGAGGTTTCTCTGAACTTGGATCAGCCAACTGGCCGTTAAGTTTTTCTAGGTTCGCCAATGCTTCTTCAGTGCGTCGTACAACCCATACAGGCTTACCACGCCACTCAACAATCATCTGCTGACCTGGCTCTAGCTTGCTGATATCCGCCTTAACAGGTGCACCAGCGGCTTTCGCCTTGGCACTAGGATTCCAGGAAGCGACGAAAGGTACGGCTACTCCAATTGCGCCCACTGCACCCGCTGCAGATGTAGCACCAATTAGAAGTCGACGCCGGCCTTTATTTACGCCGTCATTGCTCATCAACTACTCTCCCTTAATTGGTCTAATCGAGGGATCACCTCAAATAGACGGAGCGAAACGAAAGATAAAATCCGTTTAACATGAGATCTCGAACTATCGGATTGAGACCTCTATCTGGCGCGAAATGGTAAAGAAAAGACCCTATTTTTTCAAGGTGACAGGTCAAGGAAAGGCCCGCCAATAGTCGTATTCAGGGGTGTTTAGAGAGACTAAATAATCATAAGGTTATAACGAAAAAAAACCCAAGCGATTGCTTGGGTTTTTTTGTGGCTGTAGAGCCGAAAACGAATTAACGTTTTGAGAACTGTGGTTTCTTACGTGCTTTACGTAGACCCACTTTCTTACGTTCAACTTCACGAGCGTCACGAGTAACGAAACCAGCTTGACGAAGTGTAGGACGTAGAGTCTCATCGTACTCCATAAGAGCGCGAGTGATACCGTGACGGATAGCACCAGCTTGACCGAAACCGCCACCGCCAGTAACCGTTACGTATACATCGAATTTCTCAGCAGTTTCAGTCAGTTGAAGTGGCTGCATCACGATCATACGTGCAGTTTCACGACCGAAGTACTGCTCAAGAGTACGGTTGTTGATAGAAACAGAACCAGTGCCTGGACGCAGGAAAACGCGGGCAGTGGAAGTTTTGCGACGGCCAGTGCCGTAGTACTGAGTAGTTGCCATTGTTCGTTTTCCCTTAGATGTTCAATTCTTTAGGCTGCTGAGCAGTGTGCGGATGTTCCGTACCTGCATATACTTTCAGCTTGCTGTACATCGCACGACCTAGAGGGCCTTTTGGCAGCATGCCTTTAACAGCAAGTTCAATCGTACGCTCAGGGAAAGTCTGGATCATCTTATTGAAGTTTGCTTCTTTAAGACCACCCGGGAAACCAGAGTGACGGTAGTACATTTTGTCGTTACGTTTGTTACCAGTAACGTGTACTTTTTCAGCGTTAACAACGACGATGTAATCGCCAGTATCAACGTGCGGAGTGTATTCCGCTTTATGCTTACCGCGTAGGCGGCGAGCGATTTCAGTTGCTAGACGACCAAGGGTTTTACCTTCTGCGTCAACAACGTACCAGTCGCGTTTTACTTCGGCTGGCTTAGCGCTAACAGTGTATGACATTGTATTTTCCTACTATAAGTCTCGAATCAAAATCGAGGATAGATCCCGACTTACCTTATAATTATTCGTTGTGTGGTAATCACAACCTTCCATTCCGCAATTACGCGGAGCGCGGATTATACAGGAATTTATGCTTATAAAACCAGTGTAAATTGAATTTTTTTTAGGTGGTTGGAAGCGTTGCTTTAAGCTCTGGAAAACCGCCGATAGGGTCGTGTCAGGCTGAAGCCAGACACGGACAGGTTGTAGATAGCACATTCGGTGACTGGCTTCAGCCTGTCACCCGCTTTCAACTTACGCTCTATGCTCTCTCGCCAGGTACTCATGCGACTGCATCTCAAGCAGTCGAGATTTGGTTCGTTCGATCTCAAACTCCAATCGACCCTCTGTGTAGATCTCATGAATGGGCTTTTCGGCTGAGATAATCAACTTCACACCGCTGTCATAAAACTCATCGACTAGGTTGATAAAGCGACGCGCTGCATCATCATTGGTACGCCCAAGCTGTGGAACATTACTTAGGAGTACAGCATGGTAGAGTTTCGCCAACTCAATG
Organism: Marinobacterium sp. xm-a-152; assembly: GCF_013282965.1. Classification (NCBI taxonomy): domain Bacteria; kingdom Pseudomonadati; phylum Pseudomonadota; class Gammaproteobacteria; order Oceanospirillales; family Oceanospirillaceae; genus Marinobacterium; species Marinobacterium sp. xm-a-152. The sequence continues at coordinate 152,248 of NZ_WBYI01000005.1, forward strand.
TAGTCGTTTTGTGAGCGCGCCCCTTCACACAGCGCACTGAAGTCAAACCAGATCACATCCTCACAAGCTTTACGAGCCGTTAACATGCGGTTGTTGATCTCAATCGACAGATTCTCTTCTAACTCTTCAAGATCTGGTGCCAAACCATTAAAGCTCTTCTCAAGCGACTCATCAGCACCATCATCCAGTGGCCAGTGGTAGAGTTCAGCTTGCTCAAGTGTTCTTAAACGGTAATCGATGCCACTGTCGACGTTCACGACCTCGGTGTACTGATTAAGCAGCGCAATGGCTGGCATAAAGCGCGCACGTTGCAGACCATTCTCATAGAGACCATCAGGCACGATGTTGGAGGTCGCTACAAGAGAGACGCCGCGGGCAAATAGCTCTTCAAGCAAGCTACCCAGGATCATCGCGTCGGTGATATCAGAGACGAAAAACTCATCAAAACAGATAATCCGCGTCTCTCTCGAGTACTTTTCAGCGATGGTAACCAAAGGGTTTTTAGTGCCATCTAAAGCTTTCAGCTCAGCATGGACTCGCTGCATGAAACGGTGAAAGTGCGTACGCATCTTTCTCTCGAAGGGCAGCGTGTCATAGAAGGTATCCATCAAGTAGGTCTTACCACGACCCACACCACCCCAGAAATAGAGACCTTTAATCGGCTCCACCTTCTCTTTCACCACTTTTTGCTTAAGACGACCCAGAAGTCCTGGAGCCGGCGCATTCTCAGCTTCAATTAGCTGATCATGAAGTCGCTGCAAGTGTTCAACGGCCATCTCTTGAGTGGCGTCGTATGAAAAGTCGTCGCGCTGCAAATCCTTTTTGTAGCGCTCTAGTGGAGTACTCATTGGCAATAATGACCTATTAATCCTTCAATCTCGGCGCGAACTTTACTGATGTTGCCTCTCTATTTCAAATTCAGCCGATAACAATTGGTAGTAGGAAGGCTGTTAATAGACCGGTCAATCCCATCGCCAAGCCAGCAAAAGCACCGGCTACTGCACCCACCTCCAACGCTACGGCCGTGCCAAAACCATGGGAGGTCAAACCCAATACGAAGCCTCGAACAGCCTGATCCTCAACTCGCATTCGCTTAAGAATGATCGGCACCAAAATACTACCCATCACCCCGGTCACTAACACCAAAGCAGCGGCCAAGGAGGGTAACCCTCCAATCTTCTCCGCAATACCCAAAGCGATAGGCGATGTAACTGACTTCGGTGCTACTGACATCATGGTTTCAGCTCGAGCATCAAATAGCCAAGCCACACCAACTGCAGAGAGTGAGGCCACCAGTGCACCCACTGCACTGGAGACTAATATCGGCAACCAGAGCCTACGAATCTCATCAAAATATTGGAACATCGGTACTGCCAGCGCCACCGTCGCAGGCCCGAGTAGGAAGTGAATAAACTGAGCACCTGAGAAATAGGTCTCATAAGGTGTTCCGGTCACCAACAACATAAGAATCAGGACAACCATGCTGATCAAGACAGGATGTAAGATGGGCGAACGATCTGCACGTTGATAGAGCAAATTCGCCAAGGTAAACACAGCCAAGGTCAACACAATCCATATCAGAGGTCGGGCAGCAAAGTAGACCCAAAAGTCGGTTCCTATAATCACTTCTCACCCCCTACCCGCTTCATTAACCACTGAAACAGAGCCGCCGTCACAATTGTCGCCAGAATGGTCGATATCAATAGAGCCAATAGAATGATCCACCACTCGCTGGCCAGTAGATCAAAGTGCAGCACCAATCCCACACCAGCAGGTATGAACAGAAGCGCTAAATTCGATAGCAATCCATCGCTGGTGATTTTAAGTGAATCTGGAATACGGCCGAGCCCTAACAGACCAAACAACAGCAGAACCAAACCGATGACAGGACCCGGTAGCGGCAACCCCAATACAACAACCAGCGACTCACCCAACAGCTGAAATGCCAGCAGTATTAAAAACCCTTGAATCATAATGCACCTCCAAATTTAAAGCGTATCACGATCGCTAATTCCGAATAACAAAATACATTTTACTTTGTAAAAATAGAGAGTTTGAAACAAAAAAACCCTGCAGTGCAGGGCTTTTATAAGTGAGTTCTCTTAACTTACAAAACCAAACGACGAATATCGCTTAGCAATCCGTTAAGATCTGTTAGGAATCGACCCGCATCGCCGCCGTTGATCGCACGGTGGTCATACGACAGGCAGAGTGGCAGCATCAAGCGAGGCTCAAACTCCTTACCATTCCAACGCGGCTTGATATCCGCTTTAGAGACACCCAGGATAGCCACTTCAGGCGCATTCACGATAGGGGTGAAACCTGTACCGCCGATACCACCAAGACTAGAGATTGTGAAACACGCTCCCTGCATCTCATTTGGCTTGAGCTTACGATCCTTCGCTTTACCCGCCAGCTCAATCGCTTCATTAGAGAGCTCGTAGATACTCTTCTTGTCTGCATCCTTGATAACAGGAACCATCAGACCGTTAGGGGTATCAACCGCAATACCAATGTTTACAAACTTCTTGTAGACAATGTGCTCACCATCCGCATCCAGAGAAGCGTTAAACTTCTGATGACGCGTTAGTGCAATCGCAGCCGCTTTGATCAAGAAAGGAAGTGGTGTCAGTTTCACACCCTGCTTAGCCGCTTCATCCTTCATCTCCTTACGGAAAGCTTCAAGTTCGGTAATGTCAGCATCATCAAACTGAGTCACATGAGGGATGTTCAACCAGCAGCGAGACATATTGTCACGGGTGATCTTATCGATCTTGCTTAGCTTAACTTTCTCGATCTCACCAAACTTACTGTGATCTACCGCAGGAATTGCAGGTATACCACTTCCACCAGTCACCGCGGTAGCAGGAGCTGAATCCAACTTCTGTAGCGCACCTTTAACGTAGGCTTGAACATCCTGCTTAACAATACGACCCTTGCGGCCAGAACCCGTTACTTTGGAGAGATCCACACCATACTCACGCGCAATGGCGCGAACGGCAGGACCAGCATGAACTGAGCGATTACGCTTCTCTAGATCCACTAAATCCGTTGTTGATGCAACTGGAGCTGGTTTCTCAGGTGCTGCTGACTGCGCTGGAGCAGGCGCTGAAGCCGCTGGTGCAGGTGCAGAAACAGGAGCTGCTGCAGGAGCAGTGCCTACCACCTCAAGCTCTAATAGAAGATCACCTTCGTTAACTTTATCGCCTTCGCTGATCTTCATCGATTTAATGACACCAGCCGCTGGTGACGGAACTTCCATTGACGCTTTGTCGGTCTCAAGCGTAATCAGGCTATCGCCTTCAGCGACACTATCACCCTCTTTGACCAACACCTCGATCACATCGACATCCGATGCACCACTTAGATCTGGGATTAATACAGACTCAACGCCGCCTGTCGGTGCCGCTGCAACAGGCGCTGACACTTCAGCAGGTGCCGCAGCAGGTGAAGCTTCAACAGGTGCTGATACTGGCGCAGCTGCACCGGCTACTTCAAGCTCGATCAGTAGATCGCCTTCATTGACCTTGTCACCCTCGGCAATCGTTAGCGCTTTAACGACACCCGATGCTGGAGAGGGAACTTCCATAGAAGCCTTGTCTGTCTCTAGAGTGATTAGGCTATCACCTTCAGACACCGCATCACCGACAGCGACCAACACCTCGATTACATCCACATCAGATGCACCGCTCAGGTCTGGAATTAGAACCTGTTCGATAGTCGACGCAGCCGCCACTGGAGCAGCCGACTCTACAGGCGCAGAGACTGGCTCAATCGATTCTGGCTCAGCAACGGCTGCTTCAGCCGGTGCAGACTCAGAAGAGGCAATCTCAATTTCCATTAACAGATCGCCCTCATTGACTGTGTCGCCTTCTGAAATTGCCATCGACACAATCTTACCTGCTTGCGGTGAAGGCACTTCCATAGAGGCTTTATCGGTCTCTAGTGTAATCAGGCTATCGCCCTCAGCGACCACATCCCCAGCAGCCACAAGTACTTCAATCACATCAACGTCAGTTGCGCCGCTGAGATCTGGAATGTTTACAGTAATAGTACTCACAGTTATCTCCTTACGAATTCTTCAAAGTTCTCAATCGACTTAAACCGTCCAAGGTGCTGGTTTATCCGGGTTGATGTTGAACTTCTGAATCGCGCTAGCGACAACTGAAGCTTCGATTTTGCCCTCTTCCTGAAGTGCCTTAAGCGCTGCTACAGCGACGTAGTAGCGGTTAACTTCGAAGAAGCTACGCAGTTTGCTGCGAGTATCTGAACGACCGAAACCATCAGTACCCAGTACTTTGTAGCGACGTGGAATGTATTCACGAAGCTGATCAGCATACATACGCATGTAATCTGTAGAAGCGATAACGGGACCCTCGTGACCTTTCAAAGATTGCTCTAGGAACGATTCACGTGGCTGCTCCTCTGGGTGAAGCATATTCCAGCGACTCACTTCCATCGCATCGCGAGTCAGCTCGTTGATCGATGTTGTGCTCCAAACATCGGCCTCAACGCCAAACTCCTCACGAAGGATGGTGGCACCTTCGCGCACTTCACGAAGGATTGAACCACAACCGAACAGCTGAACACGAAGGTCCGCTTTCTTACCCTCTTCAAGCAGGTAGATACCTTTAACAATTCCCTCTTCGGCTCCTACTGGCATTTCTGGATGCTGGTAGTTCTCATTAAGGGTAGTGATGTAGTAGAACTTGTTCTCTTGCTCTTGATACATACGACGCATGCCGTCTTGCACAATCACCGCAACTTCATAGCCGTAAGTTGGGTCGTAAGAGATACAGTTTGGAATCATCTGCGCCATCAGGTGTGAATGACCGTCCTGGTGTTGCAAACCTTCACCATTTAACGTCGTACGACCTGAGGTTGCACCAATCAAGAAACCGCGCGCTTGTGAGTCACCCGCCGCCCAAGTCAGGTCCATAACACGTTGGAAACCGAACATTGAGTAGAAGATGTAGAACGGAATCAATGTGCAGTTACTGTTCGAGTAAGCTGTCGCACAAGCCAGCCATGCAGAGAATGCACCCGACTCGTTGATACCCTCTTCAAGGATCTGACCTGACTTGCTCTCTTTGTAGAACATGATCTGGTCATGGTCATGCGGTACGTACTTCTGACCTTCAGAGGTGTAGATGCCCAACTGACGGAACATACCTTCCATACCAAAGGTACGTGCTTCATCAGGGACGATCGGCACGACTCGCTCACCAAGATTCTTATCTTTAACGATAGAACTTAGCACACGGTTAAATGCCATCTGTGTTGATAGCGAACGTTCGCCACTCGATTTAAGCTGACCTGCGAAGGTATCCAGAGCAGGCACTTCAAGCTGTTCAAACTCAGTACGACGAATTGGGTAGAAACCACCAAGTTTCTTACGCGCACCCAACATGTACTTCATCTCAGGTGAATCTGGACTTGGGCGGTAGTATGGCAGCTCTTTTAGCTGATCATCTTCAACTGGAATATTAAAGCGATCACGGAAATCTTTAAGATCATCCAGTGCCACTTTCTTCATCGAGTGAGTATCGTTTTTCGCTTCACCCGATTTACCAGTACCGTAACCTTTTACAGTTTGAGCCAAGATAACCGTTGGCTGACCTTTGTGCTCAACCGCAGCCTTGTAGGCAGCGTACACTTTGTATGGGTCATGACCGCCACGGTTAAGGTTCATGATATCGTCATCAGACATATCCTTAACCAGCTCAAGAAGTTCAGGGTATTTACCAAAGAAGTGCTCGCGTGTGTAAGCACCGCCGTTCGCCTTCATGTTCTGAAGTTCGCCGTCGACCACTTCGTCCATACGCTTCTGCAGTAGACCCGTCTTATCGCGCTCAAACAGCGGATCCCAGTGACGACCCCATAGACACTTGATGACGTTCCAACCCGCACCGCGGAAGACACTCTCTAGCTCTTGAACGATCTTACCGTTACCACGAACCGGACCATCCAAACGCTGCAAGTTACAGTTAACAACGAAGATAAGGTTCTCTAACTGCTCGCGACCAGCCAGTGAGATAGCACCCAAGGATTCTGGTTCATCACACTCACCATCACCTAGGAATGCCCAAACTTTACGATCACCACGTTTAACCAAATCACGTGCAGACATGTAACGCATCACGTGTGCCTGGTAAATGGCTTGGATTGGACCTAGACCCATAGAGACGGTTGGGAACTGCCAGAAATCAGGCATCAACCAAGGGTGTGGGTAAGACGATAGACCATTACCATCAACTTCACGACGGAAGTTGTCTAACTGCTCTTCAGTCAGACGGCCTTCAAGGTAAGCACGTGCATAGATGCCTGGTGAGATGTGGCCTTGGAAGAAGACCATATCAGCATCTTGCTCGCCTTCGTTACCACGGAAGAAGTGGTTAAAACCGATATCATAAAGTGTTGCTGAAGATGAAAATGAAGAGATGTGACCGCCAAGTCCCTCATCGTTGTCATTCGCTCGCATCACCATCGCCATCGCGTTCCAGCGGATGAAGGAACGGATGCGGCGCTCCATAAATAGATCACCAGGAAGAGGCGCTTCGTTCTGTGGCGCTATAGTGTTTTTATAGGGTGTGCTCAACTCTGAACAGTTTTCAACACCTAACTCAGCCGCTTTGGCACCCAATTTTCTAAGAAGGTAAGACGCTCGATCGCTGCCTTCATGTTGCGCAACTGACTCTAATGCCTGAAGCCACTCATCCGTTTCAATTGGGTCGATATCTTCAATGATTTCGTTCACAGTACTCTCCCTTTTGCGCCATTTCCGTTGACGCTTGGACCTTGTAAAAAAGGTACCTGGTTGATCGTTTGAAGCGCAGTCAATCTGCGTCTAGCTTTGATTTATGTAAAAACACTACACAGGCACTCGACTTTAGTCCAGAGATATTTCAGATTTTAGCGACAAGTGTAGCACTATTACGACAACGCCCTCTTTTTGCTACGGATAATTGAAAGTTTTTACGCATATGCGAAATAAATAACCAATTTAATTCAATAGTAACGTTTTGTTATATGAAAAATTGAGTCTATTTGGAGTATCCTTTGCCATACTTATTTTTTTGATGTCAGGACTCTCAATGACAACCAGCGCCGATCTTTTATTACTGCTTGAGCGGGTCTTCTCAACCGTATTTCCAATCATTGCCATAGTCACTGCTGGCTACCTTTACGCAAGAAAGGCAAATCCCGACTTACAAGTCGCAAACCGCATCAACATGGATATCTTTTTGCCGGCGCTTATATTCAGTGTTATGGCTGGAAAGAGTTTTGATCTGTACGCACACTTAGATCTAGCGTTAGGGTCGATCGTCATGGTGCTAGGTGCAGGAATAGTGATGAAACCGGTTGCGAAGCTTCTGGGCATCTCTTCTAAAACCTTTGTTCCGCCAATGATGTTCAACAACTGTGGCAACCTAGGTCTGCCTCTAGCACTTCTGGCTTTTGGGGATGCCGGCCTTGCCGCTTTTGTGGTGATGTTCTTAGTGAGCAACCTGTTGCACTTCAGTCTGGGCATTCATATTGTTGATGAGAACGCCAAACTCACAGGGCTTTTTAAGAATCCGATTATCTTATCAACCTTTGCTGGATTAGCTTGGGCGCTATTCAAATTGCCATTGCCTACATGGCTGGCTACACCCATCGATATGTTGGGCCAGATATCGATTCCATTGATGCTGTTTGCATTAGGGGTAAGGATGATCAGTGTCGATCTAAGCCAGTGGAAGATCGGTGTCTATGGAGCCATCTTTTCACCATTAAGCAGCCTAGTATTCGCGATACCCTTTGCTTGGATTATGGGTCTCTCTAAAGAGTTCACCGCCTACATTGTGTTATTTAGCGTACTGCCACCGGCGGTTCTGAACTATATGTTTGCTGAGCGCTACAATCAGCAACCTGAGACGGTTGCTTCTATTGTACTGATCGGAAATTTAGCCAGCCTGGCATTCATTCCTCTCACACTCTTCTTCGTACTTTAATCAGGTTTAGGAGGCCCCTCTGGAGCCTCCTAAGCACTATTCGTTATTCACTCATAGGTTTAGCCGGTTCAAGAAGAATGTATTCCACATTTTTCTCAACGGTGGCGACACCTATTCCACGAACTGCTGTGAGCGCTTCAACAGAGTTAAACGGACCATTCGCATCACGGTAAGCAACAATCGCTTCAGCTTTAGATTGGCCAATCCCATCCAAAGCATCCGCCAGCTCAACGGCATCTGCTGAATTAATGTTAACCGGATAACCTGCCATCGCAGTCGATGAAAACAGTGTAAAGAAGAGTGGTGCTAGAACTCGTGTAGAGAGAGATTTGATGTTCATAGTGAACCTCCATGTCTTATTTGAAATGAGAGCAATCCTTACTCTCACTATTCACACTAGACCATGGATCAAAAAACACCAAAAAATATTTATATTTTTTCGCAGTAAGGTGTCTGGCTTCAGCCTGACACCACTTTAACAGCGGTTATCTAGTAATGAGTGTCATTTGAAAGAGGTGTCAGGCTAAAGGCCAGACACCTCAAAGTGTTTACCTTGAACCTAAAGCCAAATCTACTTCTGACTGCACCGCAATGGCCGCGGCTTTAGGATCTTCTGAACCGGTTATTGGACGCCCAACCACCAAATAGGTGCTACCTGCAGCGATTGCTTCAGCAGGTGTCATGATGCGACGCTGATCACCGACTACAGAACCCGCTGGGCGAATACCTGGAGTCACAAGCTGGAACTGATCGGAGGCTTGAGCTCTGATTGCAGCCGCCTCTTGTGCTGAACAGACCACGCCATCAAGTCCTGAACTCTCTGTCAATGTGGCTAAGCGCTTAACCTGATCAATGGGATCGATATCCAAACCCATCTCGGCCAGATCGCTGCGCTCCATACTCGTTAGCACGGTCACCGCAATCAAGGAGGTACGTTGCGGCCCCTGGCTACGCTTCTCAACCTCTTCACGAGCCGCTTCCATCATTCGACGGCCGCCACTGGCATGGACATTAACCATCCAGACCCCCAGCTCGGCTGCAACACCACAGGCTTTTGCAACGGTATTGGGGATGTCATGAAACTTAAGATCCAAGAAGACTTCAAAACCGAGAGCGTGCAGACGTTCAACCACATCAGGCCCACAACGAGTAAATAGCTCCTTACCCACTTTGACACGAGAGACCTCAGGATCTAACTGCTTAGCCATCGCAATGGCGCTATCAGCTTCTGGATAATCTAGGGCAACAATAACGCGTTTGTTATCTTCAATGGACACTCTATTCACCTTCTAAACCTTGGATTGGGCGGATACTACCCCATCGCTTACAACTTGGACACTGCCAAACTAAACTGCGTGCTGCATAACCACAATGACCACAGCGGTAGACCGGTTTTGACATCTCGAGCTGCTGCGTCAACGACCGCAAATTCAACAGACTCTCTCGTGCACTGGATGAGCCATGCTCAATATGCATATCAATTAGGCGGTTAAAACCTTTTACTGATGGGCGACTCTTCAACGCCTCAGTGATAAATAGGCCCGCAGCAAAAACCCCTTCCCTATCTCTTTTCAACTCAGCCAAGGCAAGCATCACGCTGGTTGAGGGGTACTGCTTCATTAAGTCATTTAGATACTGGCTCAAACCAAGCTCATCACCTAAAGCGTCAAAACATCGCCTGAGTGGATTGAGTGTTTCTGGTATAAACAGTGGGTCTTGATCGGCAATGCTTTGCAAGGCTCTAATCGCCGAACGCCATTGCGACTTCAACATGAATACTCGAGCTGAGATGAGATTGGCTCGAACACACTTTGCATCGGTAGACAACGCAAACTCTAACTCTTTAAGTGCAGGGTCTAATTCACCATTAGAGATGTGATTTTGGGCAAGCTCACAGTGATAGTGTGAGAGCTCATTAACAAGCTCTATACGGTTTTTCTTTGGCAAAATATCAGCACTTTGCAGCGCCCGATGCCACTCACCCTCTTGCTCATAGAGACGGATTAGCAGAACGATGGCGCGATATCTTAATTCTGGATAGTCGGTCTGTTTGGCTAGAGGTGCAGCAGCGTCTTCTGCACGATCTAGCAAGCCTAGAGCAAAAAAGTCTCGTGCTAAGGCCAATTTCACACGCTGACGATCATAAACTGAGAGATCTTTACGCTTTAACATGCGCTCATGAATTTGAACGGCACGATCGATATCGCCTTTACGCCTCAGCAGCTTGGCCAACGCAATGTGTGCCGGCAAATTGTCAGAGTTAACCTCAAGGGCATGAATGAACGATTCGATCGCCTCTTCCGTTCGGTTATCAATGAGGTGATCAAGACCTGACAGATAGGCTGGTGGTAGTGCTTGATTGCGACGATCTTTTCTTTTCAGGCGTCGATTACCCAGGTACCAACCTATGGCAACGGCAATCAGTAGAAAGAGAAAAATTAGGTAGGGGGAGTTGGCACTCATTCTGCGCCTCGTTGAACCTCACGATTCAACGTCTCAATCTGTTGCTCAGCATTACGCAACTTACGAGCCGAATTGAGCAATTTAGCACGCAGTGTCAGCACTCGTGCACTGGTCAATAGAATACCGACTAACAGGCCGACAACCATTGAGATGATCAACCAGATCGATAGGCTTGCTTCGGGTAGCTTCACCCAGACCAAATCAATGACGACGGGTGTTGTATTATGAATGGTGAGAACAATGCCCGTTAAAAGAACCAACAGAGCAATCGCTGACGTGATAAGAAGTTTAATCGCTCTCAAACTTAATACTCATCTTTCAAGCTTGCATTCACTTGCTCGCGCAGCTCTTTGCCAGGCTTAAAGTGTGGTACATGCTTGGCCGGCAGAGAAACGGATTCACCCGTTTTTGGGTTGCGACCGACGCGGGGGGCACGATAGTGAAGTGAGAAGCTTCCGAATCCGCGAATCTCAATACGCTCGCCATCGGCTAAGGTATCAGCCATTTGAGTTAACATGATTTTCACTGCCAACTCGACATCTTTCACAGAGAGTTCCGGATGTTTGTCTATTAGGCGTTCGATCAGCTCAGACTTAGTCATACCCACTTCCTATCGATACTGAAAACAGGGTAATAAGCTCACCCTGTTTTCTATCACTCTTTCTTACCCATCTGCTCTTTGATGAGATCACCAATCGTCGTTGCGCCTACATCCATATCTTTTGGAGCAGACTGAACCGCTTTAAGTGCTTCTTGCTGCTCTTTGGCTTCAATCGCTTTAACTGACAAGAAGATAGAACGATTACGACGATCAACATTGATCACAATCGCTTCAACACTATCACCCACAGAGAGCTCTGCAGATAGATCTTCAGTTCGTTCACGGGCAAACTCAGCCACTTTCAAAATAGCGTTTAGACCTTCAGCCACTTCAATTTCAGCTTGACGAGCATCCACTGCTACAACCGTACCGGTAACTTTAGAGCCCTTACCGTTCGCTTCAGCAAAGCTGCTAAATGGATCAGAGGCAAGTGCTTTAATGCTCAGAGAGATACGTTCACGCTCTGCATCCACTTGCTGGATAACCGCTTCAACCGTATCGCCTTTATTGAAACGTTTAACGGCCTCTTCGCCAGACTCATCCCAAGAGATGTCAGATAAGTGAACTAGACCGTCTACACCACCATCTAAGCCGATGAAGATACCGAAGTCAGTGATTGAGCGGACAGTACCAGAAACTTTGTCACCCTTATTCGTTGACGATGCAAAGGCATTCCAAGGATTTTCGCGGCACTGTTTAATACCTAGAGAGATACGGCGGCGCTGTTGGTCGATATCGAGAATCTGAACTTCAACCTCATCGCCAACCTGAACAACTTTAGATGGGTGGATATTGCGGTTAGTCCAATCCATCTCTGAGACGTGAACTAGACCCTCCACGCCCTCACCGATCTGTGCAAAACAGCCATAGTCAGCAAGCTTAGTCACCTTAGCAGTAACGCGCTGACCCACAGTATAGTTTTCGATAGCCGTAGTCCAAGGATCTGCAGCCAACTGCTTCATACCTAGGGATACGCGCTTACGCTCTTGATCGTAGCGAAGAACCTTAACGTCGATCTCATCACCAACATTAAGCATTTCACTTGGGTGTTTGATACGTTTCCAAGAGATATCGGTAATGTGAAGAAGACCATCGATACCGCCAAGGTCAATGAACGCGCCGTAATCAGTAAGGTTCTTAACAATACCTTTAAGCGTTGCGCCCTCTTCCATCTGCTCAAGCAGCTTCTCGCGCTCTTCGCTGTTGGCCTCTTCTAGAATCGCACGGCGTGACACAACAATGTTGTTGCTCTTCTCATCGAGTTTAACAATTTTAAGCTCTAGATCTTGATCATCAAGATGGCTGGTATCGCGCAGTGGGCGAGTATCCACCAAAGAACCCGGTAGGAAGGCGTTGATGCCGTTAACCATAACCGTTAGGCCGCCACGGACACGACCACTGATGCGACCAGTAACCGTCTCGCCAGCTTCATACGCTTTTGCAAGAACAGCCCATGCTTCTGCACGCTTGGCACGTTCACGCGAAAGTTTGGTTTCACCGAAGCCATCTTCTAGGGATTCAAGCGCCACTTGCACTTCATCACCAACAGCGACTTCAAGCTCACCTGCAGCGTTTTTAAACTGATCGATGGGAATAACCCCATCTGACTTAAGACCCGCTGTTACAACAACAAAGTCATTTTCAATACCTACTACGGTTCCAGTAATGATGGAACCTGGTGTCATATTGACCTGTTCAAGACTCTCTTCAAACAGATCTGCAAAGCTTTCGCTCATGGTCTAAGCCTCAGTTTACGGAGTGCTAACGCAACCCTTTGTGGCGTGCTTGTTCTAGCACAGTTTTCATAACTTCATCGATAGACATAGATGTACTATCGAGAATCACGGCATCATCGGCTGGGCGAAGTGGCGCAACCGAACGGTTCATGTCACGATCATCTCGCGCACGAATATCTTCTAATATAGTTTCAAGGCTAGCACTCAGCCCCTTATCTATCAACTGCTTATAACGACGATCCGCGCGAACCTCTGCGGAGGCATCCAAGTAGATCTTCAACGGTGCCTGAGGAAATACAACGGTTCCCATATCACGTCCATCGGCCACCAAGCCGGGGGATTGAGCAAAATCGCGTTGACGTTTCAACAGTGCAGAGCGCACTTCAGTAATAGCGGCCACTTTAGAGGCATCGTTACCTATCTGCTCCGCACGAATAGCATGAGTGACCTCTTCACCTTCAAGTAAAATAGTCACCTCATCGCCCTGTTCAGAGGCAACAAAGCGCACATCGAGATGCTCAGCCAACACCTGCAGTGCCTCTACATCACTAAGATCAACACCATGATGGTTCGCAGCCAAAGCCGTCAGGCGATACAAAGCCCCGCTATCCAACAAGCTCCAACCAAGCTCCTGCGACAGCAATCGACAGATCGTACCTTTACCTGAACCACTTGGCCCATCAACGGTAATGATAGGGCATGAATTTTCATTATTGAGTGGATCCATCCACTACTCCTCAATCAATTTAATACCGACCCTTCGCGCCTGATCAATCAGTTCAGGAAAGGCGGTACTGATTGCTCGACATCCGTTAATTCGGATGGAACGATCAAAACGTAAACTTAACATCAGTAGAGCGAGTGCAAGTGCTGGGTGCTCTGCAGCTTCCAACTCACAGGGACGCCAATCTGAAACCGGCGAAATAGTGACATCAGTCTGTGACATACTGATGTCGGCACCCGCTTTACTTAACTCATCCACTGTCGTCTTGAATAGGGCTCTCTGTCGTTCTGGAATTCGATCGATACCTAATATAGTCGAATCACTCTGAGCAGACGCCATCGCTAACAGCAGTAGAGGGAGATCATCCCCAACCGAGGCCAACTCAGATGAGAGGCACTCGATACCTGATAACAACGAGGCTTTTACCTCTAAATCAGCGACCGGCTCACCGCCCGCATGACGATTGTTATTCAGCGCAATGTGCGCACCCATGCGTTCAAGTAGACGCAAAGAGTGAAGTCGAGTGGGATTCGCACTGACATTTTCAATAACCAGACTCGACTCTTGTTGTAAAAGAGCACCCACCGCGAAGGCGAAGGCGAAACTCAGATCCGCTGGTACCTGAACCGAACAGGCTTTTAGCGAAACGCCCGACTCGATAAACAGTCGACGTCCCTCTCTCACCAATTGAACACCAAAGGCATCTAGGAGACGTTCAGTGTGATCACGCGTCGTATTCGGCTCATAAACCTCTAATTCAACACCCGCACTGATGGCCGCCAACAATAATGCACCTTTAATCTGAGCACTGGCATGGCTTGGCGCATAAGTAATCGATTTAAAGCGCTGACCACCCTTAATAGTGATTGGCAGCGAGCCTGTATTACTGTCGATGGAGGCACCCATCTGTGTCAGTGGATCGATAATCTCTTGCAGCGAGATCTTGGATAACTGCTCACTGCCCGTTAACCTCACATCGAAGTCTTGAGCAGAGAGTAGACCTAACAACATTCTTAACGAGGTCATTGAGCTACCAAAATAGAGAGGCGCTGACGGCGCTTGCAGTCCATTTAGACCCACACCAAACACTCTTACTCTACCTTGGTGTGGACCTTCGATAACCACGCCCAGATCACGGAAGATCTGAATCGTTGCTAGAGTATCTTCACTCTCAATTAACCCCTCGATCTCGGAGACACCCTCGGCAATCGCTGCCAACATAATGGCGCGTTGCGAGATTGAACGATCGCCGGGCACTCGTAACTCACCGCTCAACTTAGCCGTGGGAGATGAGACCAGCGTATCAATGGCATCACCTCTGAGCTCAGCATAGCCAGCACGCTCTAATACCAAAGAGAAATGTTCACGGGAGGCTTTAGCACGGGTAAAAATGCCCAATAAGCGTAGACTGTCACCCTGATCAACAGCAGCTCTTAGATCTTGCACACCCGTCATAAAGCGATCTATCTGCTCTAGCAACTGCTCACGGTTGGCGAAACAGACGTCATGCCACATGGTCGGATCACTGGCTGCAATTCGGGTAAAGTCTCTAAAGCCACCGGCCGCATAACGAAAGATATCGGTACTCTCAGCTTCTGCTGCTAAGGTATCTGCGAGTGAAAAAGCTAAGAGATGAGGTAAATGGCTGGTCGCCGCTAAGACCTGATCATGACGCTTAGGCTCCATTTGAACCACTTCAGCACCAATTGCCTGCCAGACTCGGGCCAGAGTTAGCGTCGCTTCGCTAGAGGCTCCCTCAGGAGGCGTTAAGATCACTTTTTTATGATTGAAAAGATCCGTTTGCGATGCCGATACACCACTTTTCTCTGCGCCCGCTATCGGGTGGCCAGGTATAAATCCTGTTGGCAGACCCTCAGGCCAAATAGCTTTAGCCGCTTCAAGAATATTCAGCTTTGTACTGCCAACGTCGGTTAAGATCGCCTCAGGCTTAAGCCAAGGAGCGATCTGCAGCATCACCTTCTCTATCGCTTTGACTGGAACGGCCAATAGAATGAGATCAGACTGTTTTACCGCTGATTCAAGATCCGTTGCGATGCTATCAACCACATTGAGAGCCAACGCTAGGTCGCACTCCTCTTGATTGAGATCGAAACCGATCACATGCTGAACGCTAACCAACTCTTTTGCAGCACGCGCAAAAGAGCCGCCGATCAGACCCAGTCCAATGACTAATAGGCGCTCAGCTTTAAACGACATTAAGCAAGCGCCTCAGCTAGGGCTTTCAAGAAACGAGCGTTTTCGTGCTCAAGACAGATACTGACCCGAAGATGATTAGGGAGTCCGTAATTGCCAACTGGGCGCGTAATGACACCCTCCAATAACATGGATTGGTAGATCGGCATGGCAGGCTGCTGCAAATCGATCAAGACAAAGTTGCCCTGACTAGGAACATAGCTGACACCCAATTCAGCGAGCCCTTCGGACATCTGTTTAAGGCCCTGCTGATTTACCTCTTGGCTTCTCTTCAGGTATTCAGAATCCGAAAGAACCGCTTGAGCTGCTGCCAATGCCGCAATACTGACATTAAATGGCTGACGAACACGGTTTAACAGATCGGTAACGGCGACTGAAGCATAAGCAAAACCACAACGAAGCCCTGCTAAGCCCCAGGCTTTGGAAAAGGTTCGAGTTACGATTAAATTATCGAACTCATCAGCCAGCAACAGTCCGTTCGGCATACTTTCGGCCGTTAAATATTCGGTGTAAGCCTCATCCAAAACCACTATAACCTGCTCAGACACACGAGCCATGAACGCGCGAAACTGGTCTTCAGAGAAGACCGTGCCGGTTGGGTTATTGGGGTTGGCTAAGAAGATAAGACGCGTCTTGTCAGTAATGGCATTAGCCATAGCGTCTAGATCGTGACCATACTCTTTGGCTGGGGTAACTACGGACACGGCACAGCAGGCCTGAGTCACCAGCGGATAGACAATGAAAGCGTATTCTGAGTAGATCACCTCATCGTCAGGACAAACAAACACCCTAGCGATCAGCTCGAGTAGATCATTGGATCCATTACCCAGGGTTAAACGATCCTCTGCTAGTCCATAATGAGCCTTCAAGGTGCGTTTTAGCTCTGTTCCCGACGCATCAGGGTAGAGCGTTGC
Source organism: Marinobacterium sp. xm-a-152 (assembly GCF_013282965.1). Classification (NCBI taxonomy): domain Bacteria; kingdom Pseudomonadati; phylum Pseudomonadota; class Gammaproteobacteria; order Oceanospirillales; family Oceanospirillaceae; genus Marinobacterium; species Marinobacterium sp. xm-a-152. Next base: position 168,894 of record NZ_WBYI01000005.1, read on the forward strand.
ATCTTGTAGACTATCAATAGCTGCTTTAAGTGCGATAGAGCTTGGGCCCAAAGGGTTTTCATTACTGGCCAGTTTGATCGACTCAGTAATCCCCAGCTCACGCTCAAGCTCTTCGATGGGCTTCCCTGGTTGGTAAGGTGTTAACTGTTGAACACCCGATACTGCTAAAGTTTTTTGATCTACAGACACGATTTTAGTTCCTAAAAAACCGCTTTGGGAAAAAGACCCAGGTAGTGAAAGTTAAGTTCTGGCCCCAACAAAGACTGAAGCTGTTCAATCGACCTAGCGCCATCAAGCTCCATGTAGGTTAGGGATCCATCGGTGATATTTCGCTTCGAATCAGTAACCACTGATTCGGCACTCTCAACAATCAATGCTGTTTTATCATCGCCCGATGCCGAAACCTCTTGATGCCCTAACACTAAAAAGGCCTCATCCCCATGGAGAGTTACCTCACCAACAACGTTTAACTGATGAGTCACCAATAACGACAAGACCTCAGGCAATCTATTTACTGAAAGAACCGCGTAGTGCAACGCCCCCTGCGCTAAGCTCAGCAAGGTTTCCGATGCACTAGCGAATGCAATAGGCTCAACCGAGTGACCAAATTGTTTCAGAGCAGCTTGCTCAGTATCTAATTCAGAGGTTGAAACAAACCCAACATTCATACGGTGCTCATGCGCCAGACAGACCGACATCACCTCTCTGAACAGACGTGCAATCTCCTGATCAGGAAGTGGTCCCTGATTGCGCTGCATCGCTTTACGAAGCACCTGGGCTTCTCGCTCTGGTCGATAAAAAACCGGCGAATTTGCACCAAAGTTATGCTTAATATCAGCCACTCTTTGGGCACACTCAGCACGCTTGTTCAACAGAGCATGAATCTCTTGATCAATCTGATCGATCTCATCACGCACCTGTGTCAGCGCCTCATCTTGAGTCAGCCCCTGGTAGAGATTCTGCTGATCCATTGTTAGCCTCGGCGCTTTTCGAAATCAGCCATAAAATCGATCAGTGCATCAACCGCTGCTTCGGGCACAGCATTGTAGATGCTTGCACGCATACCACCGACAGAACGATGCCCCTTAAGATTCAACAACCCGGCCTCTTCAGATTCGGCCAGGAAGGCTTTATCCAGAGCAGAATCCGCCAGTGTGAACGGAACGTTCATGATCGAACGGTTTCGCACAGCAACTGGGTTGGCAAAAAAGTCACTTGCATCAATCGCAGCATAGAGTTTAGACGCTTTGCGATGATTCAATTCCGCCATTGCAGACAAACCACCCTGGCGCTTAATCCACTGGAATACTAAACCTGACAGATACCAGGCCAGTGTCGGCGGCGTATTGTGCATCGACCCTTCAGCAGCGTGAACCGCATAGTCGTACATAGTCGGCGCTGTACTTAAGGGATTGCCTAATAGATCTTTACGCGCGATCACAACCGTTAAGCCGGCAGGTCCGATATTCTTCTGAGCACCCGCATAGATCAAACCAAAGCGTGAGACATCAACAGGCGCAGAGAGTATGTCCGAAGACATATCAGCCACAAGCGGCACGTCACCCGCGTCTGGAATGTAATCAAACTGAACGCCGCCAATGGTTTCATTGGTGGTGTAGTGAAGGTAGTTAGCCGTCGAATCAATAGAGAGATCAGACTGCAGCGGCGCTTCACAAAAGTTTGATGACTCAGTTGAGGCAGCGATAGAGACATCTGCAAAACGCTTTGCCTCTTTGATCGCTTTTTTCGACCAAACACCCGTGTTGATGTACGAGACCTTGCCACCTTGTGACAGATTCATCGGCACCATACCAAACTGACTGGTCGCGCCCCCTTGAAGGAACATGACAGCGTAGTCGTCACTGATGTTCATCAGATCACGCAAATCCTGTTCAGCCCCTTCAGCAACGCTAACAAACTCAGCGCTACGGTGGCTCATCTCCATAATAGAGAGGCCTTTGCCATGCCAATCCAACATTTCAGATTGGGCGATTTCTAGTACTTCCGTTGGCAGCGCTGCAGGGCCAGCGCTGAAATTAAATAGACGATTCATTTAATAGGGGTTCCGAGCCTCAATTACTCTTCTTCGCTGCCGTCGGAATCATCAGACTCCTCTTGTGCAACTTGACTCTCTTCTGATGCATTAGTTTCTGTTGAGTTACCCTCTCCAGCTGCATCAGTCGCATCTTCATCCTCTTCCGGCTCTTCGATTCGAGCGATACCGATCAGAGTCTCATCATCCGCTACGCGAATGAGTCGGACACCCTGGGTATTTCGACCGAGTGAGGAGATCTCAGAAGTACGGGTACGAACCATGGTGCCAAGATCACTGATCAGCATGATGTCATCGCCATCAAATACCTGGACAGCACCGGCCAACGCACCGTTACGATCGGTGCACTGCATAGCAATGACACCCATACCGCCACGACCACGAATTGGGAACTCTGTGATCGCTGTCTTCTTACCATAGCCTTTCTCAGAAGCAGTCAGCACCTGACCACCCTCCTTAGGCACCATCAATGAGATCACTTTAGCGACATCATCCAACTTAACGCCACGCACACCGCGAGCGGTACGACCCATCTCACGAACATCTGTTTCATTGAAGCGAATCGCTTTACCCGCAGAGGTCACCAGCATCACATCGTCGCTACCGTTTGTCAGTGATGCACCGATTAGGCGGTCACCTTCAACGATATCCAATGCAATCAGACCTGTACTGCGTGGGCGAGAGAAGGCCGATAGACGGGTCTTCTTCACGGTACCATTGGCTGTCGCCATGAATACGCAACGCTCATCATCAAACTCTTTAACAGGAAGAATCGTGCTGATGCGCTCACCCTCTGCCAACGGCAGAATATTGACCATAGGTCGACCACGAGCGGTACGGCTTGCCTGAGGGATCTCAAACACGCGCAGCCAGTAGACCTTACCGAAGTTGGTGAAACACAGGATCGTATCGTGACTGTTAGTCACCAGCAGATGCTCGACAAAATCTTCATCTTTCATTGCTGTCGCAGACTTACCTTTACCGCCGCGACGTTGTGCTTGGTAGGCCTCAAGCGGCTGTGTCTTCGCATAACCACCGTGCGAGATAGTGACAACCATCTCCTCTTCGGTGATCAGATCAGCAATGGTTAGATCCTGCATAGACGCAGTGATCTCAGTGCGACGCTCATCTGCGTACTCTGCAACCAGCTCGTTCAACTCTTCAGTAATCACTTCCATCAAACGAACGTGTGAGCCAAGAATCTCTAAAAGCTCTGCAATACGCTCGATAAGATCGCGGTACTCTTCAATCAGCTTTTCGTGCTCTAGACCGGTTAGACGGTGTAGTCGCAATTCGAGAATCGCTTGCGCTTGAGCTGGCGATAGGTAGTAGCTGTTGTCACGCAGGCCGAACTGAGCTTCCAAACCTTCTGGACGACAGGCATCTTCACCTGCACGCTCTAGCATATCCAACACCTGACCAGGCGCCCAAGCGGTCGCAATCAGCGCCTCTTTTGCCTCCGCAGGGGTTGGGGATTTCTTAATCAGTTCAATGACAGGATCAATGTTTGCCAGTGCGATCGCCAAACCTTCCAAGATGTGGCCACGCTCTCGCGCTTTACGCAGTAGGTAAACCGTACGACGTGTGACAACTTCGCGACGGTGACGAACGAAACACTCAAGCGCCGTTTTCAGATCCAATAGACGCGGTTGACCATCAACCAACGCCACCATGTTAATACCAAACACGCTCTGCAGCTGTGTCTGCGCAAATAGGTTATTGATGATGACATCAGGCACTTCACCACGACGCAACTCAATAACGATACGCATACCATCTTTGTCTGACTCATCGCGAAGTTCGCTGATACCTTCGATCTTTTTCTCTTTGACCAGCTCAGCGATCTTTTCGATCAAGCGCGCTTTGTTGAGCTGGTAAGGAATCTCGGTGATAACCAGCATAGGACGACCGTTTTTCGGGTGCTCCTCAACGTGGTGTTTTGCACGAACATAGATACGGCCACGACCTGTTCGGTAGGCCTGCAAAATACCTGCACGGCCATTGATAATACCGCCCGTCGGGAAGTCTGGACCTGGGATAAACTCAAGCAGTTCATCGATAGTAATATCCGGGTTCTCGATCAGTGCCAAACAGCCTCGAACCACCTCACCTAAGTTGTGGGGCGGAATGTTCGTCGCCATACCTACCGCAATACCCGCTGAACCATTGACCAACAGGTTAGGCACACGAGTCGGAAGGACCGCTGGAATCTTTTCGGTACCGTCGTAGTTATCGACGTAATCGACCGTCTCTTTATCCAGATCCGAAAGAAGCTCGTGAGAGATCTTCTTCATTCGAATTTCGGTGTAACGCATTGCCGCAGCAGAGTCACCGTCCACCGAACCAAAGTTACCCTGACCGTCTACCAGCATGTAGCGCATAGAGAAGTCTTGCGCCATACGAACGATCGTATCGTAAACCGCGCTGTCGCCGTGAGGGTGGTATTTACCGATTACATCACCAACCACACGAGCGGATTTTTTGTAGGGTTTATTCCAATCATTACCCAGCTCATTCATCGCAAACAGCACACGACGGTGAACCGGTTTTAGGCCGTCACGCGCATCAGGTAGTGCACGGCCGACGATCACGCTCATTGCGTAATCTAGGTAGGACTGCTTCAGTTCGTCTTCGATATTTACCGGAAGAACTTCTTTGGTTAGGTCACCCATTATCTGGCGTTCCTTTTAGTCTTCTGTTCGCACCGCCACCCGGTGCAAAAATAAAGTCCACATCATAACACAAACAATTGAATCAAATCAGCTTTTGGGCCTTATTCAAAGGGGTGATAAACTAGCGCCATTAACCGTTAATGAATTGCCACTTTGGTAGCCTAAATGACCGATCAAACAAACCTGAATATCGACCCACAAGAGATCTCTAAATTCGAAGAGCTTGCATCACGCTGGTGGGATAAAGAGAGTGAATTCAAACCCCTTCACGATATCAACCCACTGCGAGTTGGCTTCATTGATCGTCATGCTGATCTGGCCGGCAAAGAGGTATTAGATGTCGGCTGTGGCGGTGGCATTTTATCGGAAGCGATGGCGCACCGCGGCGCCTCAGTTAGCGGCATTGATATGGGTGAAGCGCCACTAAAAATCGCCAAACTGCACGGCCTAGAGTCTGGCGTTAAAGTCGATTACACCCGCACAACAGCGGAAGAGTTCGCTGAACAGAACCCAGAGCGCTTTGATGTCGTCACCTGCATGGAGATGCTAGAACACGTTCCAGACCCAGCTTCGGTCGTAAAAGCCTGTGCAGCCCTAACCAAACCAGGTGGACGCGTTTTTTTCTCGACTTTAAATCGCAACCCGAAAGCCTACCTGTTTGCCATTTTGGGTGCAGAGCGTCTGCTTAAACTGGTTCCCAACGGCACACACGACTTCAACAAGTTCATCCGCCCGGCTGAACTGGCCAACCACATGCGTGCTGCTGGACTGGAGGTGGATGACCTATGCGGTATGACCTACAACCCACTGACCAAAGTCTACGCACTGAATGCTAATGATGTCAGCGTGAACTATCTGGTTGCCGCGACCAAACCACTATGAGATCTGCACTCTTTGATCTAGACGGCACACTGCTGGATACAGCCCCGGACTTTTATCGCGTCATTTGTCAGCAGGCACAGAACCACGGCTTCGCGGAGCCCGATTTTCAGCTAATTAGGGACAATGCCTCGAACGGCGGAAAGCCGATGCTTAAGGCCGCTTTCCCAGAGCAGTTCATTGCCAATGAGACAGCACTTCACAATGAGTTTCTCTCTCTGTATAGAAGTAACCCCGTCGAGAGTGGCGGTCTGTTTCCCGGCTTTAACGAAGCGTTGAGCTGGCTTGAAGAGCAGCAGATTCCCTGGGGCATTGTGACGAACAAACCTAGAGATTTGACGGATATCGTGCTTGAGCAACTGCAACTCACTGATCGCTGCAGTGTCTGCATCTGCCCAGAGGACGTTAGTCAATCAAAACCCGATCCAGAAGGGATTATCAAAGCGCTTAAAACGATTGATGCAACAGCAGAGCACTCACTCTACTTTGGCGACCATATTCGCGACATTGTCGCTGGAAAAGCGGCAGGCACACCAACGGTAGCCTGCACCTTCGGTTACTTAGCGCAAGGCGAGGATTATAGGGAGTGGCAAGCAACTCATGCACTTCATCAGTCCGAGAACCTTCTCTCATTTCTTAGTGAACAATTTATTTAAAAGGTCTAAGCATGTTTACCTACGACGCTCCCGAGCAACTTCTTGAAGGACGCACCATTCTGGTAACCGGTGCCGGTGATGGAATTGGTAAAGCCTCAGCTATCGCCTACGCCAAAGCAGGCGCGACCGTCATATTAGCGGGCCGTACCGAAGAGAAGCTTGAAGCTGTCTACGATGAAATTGAAGCGCTAGGCTGTAAACAGCCTGCCATCGTGCCGATCGACTTCGACAAGGCAAGCGAACCCGACTACATTGAGCTGGCTAACTTACTGGATGAGACCTTTGGCAAGCTAGATGGCATCCTGCACAATGCCGGGATTCTTGGTCTAAGAACTTCGATTGAGAACTACGACCCGATCATCTGGGAACAGGTGATGCGCGTGAACGTCAATGCACCGTTCATCTTGACACAGACCCTAATGCCACTGCTTAGACAATCCGAAGACGCCTCAGTCATTTTTGTCACTTCGGGGGTTGCGACCAAGGGCCGTGCCTACTGGGGTGCCTACTGCGTCTCTAAATTCGCCACACTGGGACTGATGGAGACTTTAGCTGACGAGCTAGAGAATGACCCAAGCATCCGCATCAACGCCATCAATCCAGGCGGTACCGCCACTGCAATGCGTGCCTACGCATACCCTGCAGAGGACCCAAGCACCATTGCAACACCCGACGATATCCAACCTGCGTATCTATTCCTAATGGGACCTGATAGCAAAGGAGTCAACGGACAGAATATAGATGCACAAGGTGCAATGACCGCTGCGGATTTGAGCTAGAGAGCGAATACCCAGCCTAAAGGCTGGCCATTACCAACGTTGGAGCGGTCTTAAAAAGGCCGCGATCTTAGTAGAGATGACTGGCCTTCAGCCTGTCATCCGCAGTTAGAATTTAATGCCTATCTGGAAAACACCGATAAAGCAGATGACAGGCTGAAGGCCCGTCACTATCAGCTAGAGAGAGGGATCAGACCGAAGGACAGCCCCCTCAATTGTCACCCTCGCTTGCCCACCACACGAACCTTACGCTTGCGGCGGTCCTGTCGGGCTGAATCACGGTTGTGATCGGTGGTTTGACGTATTTTCTGGCGTTTGTATTCGCGCTCTTTACGATCAAGATCTTCGGGATTGATCGAAGGCACTTTGCGACGCTCTAGCAGCAGCTCATCCGTTAGAATGTCGACCTCTTTCTGACCAAGCTCTCGCCAAGTGCCTACCTTAACGTCACTGGGCAGGAATACCGGCCCGAAACGGACACGCTTTAGGCGGTTAACTTGCAGCTCTTGAGACTCCCAAAGACGACGAACTTCACGGTTACGACCCTCCATCACACAACAGTGGAACCATTTATTGGCACCTTCACCGTTGAAGTAACGAACGTCGGTAAACTTAGCCATGCCATCTTCAAGCAGAACACCGTCGGTTAAACGCTTGAGTACAGCATCACTGACATCACCTAGAACTCGAACCGCGTATTCGCGGTCAATGTTGCTCGATGGGTGCATCATCTTGTTAGCAATTTCACCATCGGTAGTAAAAACCAAAAGACCCGATGTATTGATATCGAGACGACCGATCGCAACCCAACGCTCAGATTTAAGCTTCGGCAGATTATCAAAGACAGTTGGCCTGCCTTCAGGATCATGGCGAGTGCAGACTTCACCAATGGGTTTATTGTAGATAAGAACTCGAGCCGTTTGGCTACCCGCACTGTTCAGTTCAATAGATTTGCCATCGACCTTAATCTGGTCTTCAGCAGAAACACGATCACCAAGAGTCGCCAATTTGCCGTTTACTTCGACTCGACCCTCTTCGATCCAACGCTCCATCTCACGACGTGAGCCTACACCGGAGCGCGCCAACACTTTTTGCAGTTTTTCATCAGACATGCGGACGCAACCTCAAAACATAGAAACAAAAAGACCCTTCCGAGGAAGGGCCTTCACTCATAGGGCGATTATATATCAATCTATGGTTGGCAGTTGATCTTTTGTGATACCACGAGAAGCCATGTACTCTGCGAATACAGTTGGAGTGCGACCGCGACCTGTCCAGGCATGGGTTTGACCACTTGCATCGGTAATCTGGTACTTAGCTTTCACCTCTTTACGAGATTTAGGCGCCGATTCAGTGATACCAGTTAGCTCATCGAGCGCAATACCCGCTTCACGCATCTTCTGGCGAATCGCTTCAATCGCCTCCAGCTTTGCACGGTTCTGCTCTAGTAAAGCAGCTTCCTCAGCGCGACGCTCTTCAAGAATATCCGTTAGATCGGCAATCACTTTTTCGATCTCATCTGCACCAACCGATTGGCACTGTTTACGAAGAGAGTTTTTGCGCAAAAGAGTTTTAATAAAATCGCTCATCAAAAATTCCTAATACTATTAATAGTTGGCAAAGGGGATGCACAGTTTTAATTTAACGCCAACATAATATATAAAAATAAATAGTTTTCTCAATATAAAAATTTAAATAAATAAAAATATTTAAAAAACCTAAACCAAACAATTAAATTAAACCACGAATAAATCCATTTAAATAAATTTACAAAGTTCTAATTTTTAATAGCGACAGCGAATAAAAAGATGATTAGAATCACCTAGAAAATAACCATTCAAAGAAGCCATGTTTAAGTTTAGAGAATCGCCAAAACCGCTCATCTGGAGCTACACACTTATACTCGCGTTAGGCCTCGAGGCTGGGGCTTTAGTTTTTCAATACCTACTCGACTACGGTCCCTGTGCTCTCTGCGTACAGATTCGTGCCACACTCTTTGGCGCCCTTCTCTTGGCAGTATCCGGGAAGATCTTCTCAGCGCGTTCTATACAGACGCTGCTCGCCTTTTTACTTGTTCCACTGATGGCTTTTCTGCTTTACCAGAGCTACCAAGTTTTAGGGATCGAGCGCTACTGGTTTGAGAGCAGCTGCACATTGAGCGACCCTTTCCCAAACTGGTTTCCCCTTCACCTTTGGCTTCCGGCAATATTTGAACCTTGGGAGCTATGTGGCTACACGCCAGAGATCATTAAAGGGATCACTATGGCAGAGGTGCTTATTGTCACGGCAGCGGTCTCTTTAGCCTTATCAATTTGGCATTTAATCAATCAGCTAAAGAGTCAATAAGTTTGGAAGAGATTCTATTTCTTGCCGCTGCAGGTATTTTAGGTGGCATCGTAAACTCTCTTGCTGGCGGTGGAAGTTTTATCACATTCCCCGCTCTGATTGCTGTTGGGGTTCCCCCTGTCATCGCCAATGCCAGCAACACCTTTGCTGCAACAGCTGGCTATCTTTCGGGCACCTATGCGCTTCGACAAGAGATAAAAGATTCACCTAAAAAACTTCTGATCTTCTCTTTTATCTCTGCGATCGGCGGAATAATAGGTGCCTACCTGTTAACACAAACCTCTAACAGCGAATTTGAAAAAGCCGTGCCTTGGCTACTACTCTTCGCGACTCTGCTGTTTATTTTTGGCGGACAGTTTAATAAGACATTACAAAAGTGGAGCCAAAAACATCGCCATATCGATAAAGCACAAAACGGGTTATTTACCCTGCTTTTTATTGGCGTATCAATCTACGGTGGATTCTTTAATGCAGGACTGGGGATATTACTGCTGAGTTACTGCAGCTTAGCAGGCTATCGCTCTGTTAATGAGATGAATGCACTTAAACTGCTCTACTCATCGACCATTTCAGGTTGTGCCATTGTGCTATTCCTAATCAATGATCTGATTAGCTGGAACGAAACATTGATACTGCTGGTTGGCACACTGATTGGGGGCTATGCAGCAGGCATCATCTCCAAGAGGATTCCAAACAGCTGGGTTAGACTGGCCATCATTTTTGCCAGCACAGCCATCACCCTCTGGTTCTTTACCAGCATTTACCTACTGGACTAATTGACGGGAGTAACCAGGCTTCCTGATTCGATATAGGCTTTTACATTATCGACAACCAACTGGGCCATTGCCGTTCGGGTTTCAAACGTGGCACTACCAACGTGTGGCAATAGCAACACATTAGGCAGATCCATTAGCGCCTCTGGCACCTCTGGCTCTCTCTCAAAGACATCCAACGCCGCACCACCCAACTCACCGGACAGCAGAAGATCAACCAGTGCCTTTTGATCCACCACCGCACCGCGGGCGATATTGATCAGCGAACTTTGTGGTCCCAAGGCCTGTAACACCTCTCGATCGATCATCTGATAGGTCTCTGGCGTACTTGGACAGAGCAGAAGCAAGTAGTCGGACCATTTTGCCAGCTCAACAATCGACGCTTCATAAGCGTAGTCGACATCCTCCCGTGGATGACGATTGTGATAGCGAATCTGCATTGAAAACGCCTCGGCTCTCTTAGCAGTCTCCAATCCAATGCGTCCTAATCCGACAATACCCAGGCGCTTACCGCTGACTTTTTGCCCCATCGGTGGTGTTGGGTTGCTAAGCCATTCACCGCGACGAACAAAGCGTTCAGCCTCGCCCATACAGCGCGCTTGTGAGATCAGCATCCCAATCGCCATATCCGCCACACACTCGTTAAGCACGTCGGGTGTGTTGGTCACATACACATTGCGCGAAGTCGCAAACTCGACATCCACTTTGTCATAGCCAACGCCCCAGTTAAAGATCACTTTAAGATTGGGCAGCTGCTCCATCAATGCGTTTGCACAGCCTTTGCCGGCACTGGTGACCACCAATTCAAAATCGGCACCCTGATCCGCTAAAAACTGATTCGCATCACCCTGCTTATTTAGCGGAACCAGTTCAACCACCTCCGCCAACATACCTTTTAGCTCAGCACTAATGCCGGCAACAAGAAGCGCCTTGGGTTTATCCATTAGATGACCTTTTGTAGTCAGACAACCAACCCAAACCCTCTAAAGTCGTTGTTTTAGGTCGATATTCGCAACCAATGAATCCTTGATACCCTTTTTGATCGAGCCAGTTAAAGAGGTAGGAGTAGTTGATTTCGCCGCTGGATGGTTCATTGCGATCGGGCACGGATGCGATCTGCATATGATCAATCAGAGGCCAGTATCGCTCTAAACGGGTAATAAGATCCCCGCACATAATCTGAGCATGGTAGAGGTCAAACTGCATTTTTAAATTTGTGCGATTGGCCAACTCAATCACCTCTGCAGCTTGCTCAGGTGTCGTTAAAAAGTAGCCTGGCATATCACGACTGTTAATCGGCTCAATTAACACATTGATACCTGATAAGTTCAGTTGATCGGCCGCCCAGGTTAAATTATTCAGATAGGTTTCAAATGCCTTTGGATCGGAAAAATCGGCTAGCCCGGACATGATGTGCAGACGTCGATTGCCCAACACCTCGGCATAAGAGGCCGCCTGTTCAATCGAGGCTTTAAACTCAGATTCGCGACCGACCAGCGCCGCTAGCCCACGTTCACCCGCACCCCAATCACCGGCAGAGGCATTGAACAGCGCTTGCTCCAAACCAGACTCATTTAAAAGGTCTTTAATCTGTTCCGCAGGATAGTCGTACGGGAAAAGATACTCGACCGAATCAAAACCGGCTTTTTTTGCCGCAACGAAACGCTCTAAAAAGGGAAGGTCTGAAAATAGAAACGATAGGTTAGCAGCAAAATTTAACATCTATACTTCACTCTTAAACAGTTGCTCGACCTTGTTAAGTACTCGACGACAGAGTTCTGTCGCATCCTGTTCACTGTTCATCTCGACATAACAGCGCAGCTCTGGAGCATTACCAGAGGGACGAAGATGGACAATCGTATCAGTATCAAAGTCGACACGATAACCATCGGTCTGATCGACTGATCGAATACCACCCAAAGACCAAGGCATTAGCGATTCAAACTGCAGCTGTCCCTCATTCAGACGCTGTAACATCGATTGGCTCCACTCGGTCGCTATCCCTGGAATGCGATCCGATGCGGTGTATCGCTCTGGCAGCTCGGCCGACAGTTGACTGGCCTTAAGCTGATTCTGTTTGGCGAGGTAGATGACCGCCAGCATTGGCAGAACAGCATCACGCGTCGCCAACGTTGAAAGCGTTGACCCATTCAGTCCAACATCGCTACCTAACAAAAATCCACCGTTCGCTTCAAAACCGGCAACAACACCCTCTGCAACCGACTCCATTCCTGCAATCACATAGGGTGAGCCTATTCGTGTACGCAGCGTTTGATCAAACCAACCGCTTAATTCCAGTGCCGTATTACTGCTGACGGGAGTCACAACCGCTTCTGCACCGACCGCCTTTGCTGTGAGGACACCCAGAATATCACCGCGGAAAAAGGTCCCTGTCTCATCGGCGATGAGAGGACGGTCCGCATCACCATCGGTAGAGACCAAAAGATCAAATCCAACCTCAGACGCCCAACGCTTAGCCTGTTCAATATCCTCTGTACGCACCGCTTCAGTATCGATAGGCACAAACTGTTCTGTCCTGCCAAGGGCAATCACCTCTGCCCCCATCGCCTCGAACAGTTCACTTAACAGATCACGAGCAACACTTGAGTGCTGATAGATAGCGACCTTCAAGCCAGAACAAAGATCTTGACCGAAACAGTCAACATAGCGTGATAGGTAAGCCGACTTAGCACCAGCATCAATCGCAGGCAGTTCTGGACACTCAATAATTTGAGGCAGCACTACCTCGGCCGATGAGATCGACTCTTCATGTGCCTTATTGATCTCACCCTCGACGCTGTAAAACTTGATTCCGTTCCGATCGAACGGGATATGGCTGCCAGTCACCACAATCGCAGGCGCATGCATCTTAGACGCGTAGTAGGCGACGGCTGGTGTTGCCAATGCACCGACATAAATCACCTCGACACCTAAGTCTCTCATGGCCGCCATGCAGGCTCGGGTAATTTGCGGGCTGGAGGGACGCAGGTCATGACCTATAACAACACGGGTCCCTTGACCTGCCGCTTGCCAAAACGCAGCAGCAAAGGCGTACGCGACCTCATTGGTTAGCTCACTGACCAAGCCTCGAACGCCACTGGTACCAAACTTAACGCCCGCTTCAGAAATTTTCATAATCAAATAGATCCTTTACTCATGGATGATTTGAGTGAAAGAATGCACAATTCATACCAACACTGACCCATATAAATATGAGTCCGATTGTCGCACAGATAAGCTTGCATCCATAGAGAGCAAAGGGAGGCTTTTGTTGTTTAGTCAGCCACTACTCGCTGCCGAGTTTCTAGGGACGGTTGTATTTGCTATCACCGGTGCCTTAGCCGCCACCGGTAAGCGCATCGACATCTTTGGCGTAATGGTATTAGCCGTCGTCACTGCGGTAGGTGGAGGGACTATTCGTGACCTAACCATCAACAACGGCCCCATCTTTTGGCTTGAAGAGACCTGGTATATATCAACGGCACTGATTGCGGGTCTCGTGACCTTTATCTTAGCGCGTTATCTTCGCTACCCGCGCCGACTGTTGCTGATATTCGATGCCGCCGGTATCTCACTTTTTGCAATCATCGGTGCGCAAAAGGCCCAGATGGCTGATCTATCGCCCCTACTGGTCGTCATGATGGCCTGTATCACAGCCGTTGCAGGCGGCCTTATCCGTGATGTGCTAACCAATGAAGACCCGATGATTCTTGGCGGTGGCGACGGCGAACTCTATGCCACCTGCACCATACTCGGTGCGATGGTATTTGTATTAGGTGAGGGTTACATCGATCCGATACTCCTCTCCTACTTGGCAATGTTAGTCATTTTTCTAACCCGACTGGCCGCCATATTTGGCAATTTGCGTCTGCCAAAATTTATTGATGCAGGCCATAGATTAGAGAGTCATGAAGAGGCCAGAAACCCCTCTAAGGATTCAGACCAGTGAGTGACACCCGGCTATTAAAACAGGGATTATTTGTTCGGTTCCTCACCAGCCAACTCACCTCCGGCATGGCGATTCAGATGATGCTGATCGGCTTGGGCTGGCAGGTCTACCTGATGACCGAAAGCGCTATGGCGCTCGGCTGGGTTGGTCTGGCGCGTTATGTACCTCAGATTCTGTTTACGCTGCACGCAGGCGACATGGCCGATCGATACGATCGTCATAAGGTGATGATTTGGAGTCGGGTGCTGCTGTTAATCACCATTGGTGCGCTCTCCTTAACCAGCTTCACTGAGACCATTACAGAAGGGATCATCTACATAGCCTGTTTCATGCTGGGCGTCTCTAGAACCTTCAGCATGCCTGCGGGGCAAGCGATGGTGCCGAATCTGGTGCCGCGCCAGCTTCTGACCCAAGCGATGACACTGACCGCTTCAGCTCGTGAGACCATTACAATTATTGGTCCGGCTTTAGGTGGCGTCATCTATATTTTTGGAGCCGGCACACTCTATGCCACTAGCATGCTGTTCGTCTTAATATCGATTGTGACGCTGTTTGGCATGAAAGATACAGCCATCAAACGGGACCGAAGCGAGCAGCGTCGCAAAGAGTTGTTTGAGGGCTTTGTCCACGTCTGGCGCAACAAACCGGTATGGGGATCGTTAATGCTCGATACGTTGGCGGTCCTAATCGGCAGTGTCACCGCTCTTCTGCCGATGATTGCGCATGACATATTACAGACCGATTCGGTCGGTTTAGGACTGTTAAGAAGCGCACCTGCGGCGGGTGCTGTTGCGATGTCGTTCTTGCTTGCAAAATACCCGATCCAACGACACTCGGGGCGTTGGCTCTATGCAGCCGTTTGGGTCTTTGGCTTAGGTACTCTGGTCTTCGGTTTCTCTGAAGTGATGTGGGTATCGCTGACCGCTCTGTTTGTTCTTGGCGCCGCCGATATGATCAGTGTTGTGATTCGCTCAACACTGGTTCAGGTTGAAACACCCGATGAGATGCGCGGACGGGTCAGCGCGGTTAACTCACTCTTTATTGCAACCTCCAATCAACTGGGTGAATTTGAATCAGGTGCACTTGCCGCCTGGATTGGTGCGGTCCCCTCCATTCTATTTGGTGGCTTTGGCACCCTCGCCCTGGTAGCACTTTGGATTCCGCTCTACCCCACTCTTTGGAACCGAGATCATCTCGTCACACCCGAATCCGAAACTGAAAAATAGAAGCAGTGACAAATAAATAGGGGCCTAACAAGGCCCCTTTAATAGTGACTGCGATCTTATCGATCCAACAGTTCAATCCAGTGATTAACCGGTACCGGCGAAGCTGTCTCAATGTGTAACTGACACCCAATGTTCGCGGTAGCGATCTGTGTCGGGTTATCCCCTGTCAGTGCCTCAACCTTATTGGCTAGCAGCTTTTGACTGATCTTCGGCTGAAGAATCGAGTAGGTGCCCGCGGAACCACAACAGAGATGCTTATCCTTGGTCTTGGCCAGATCAAAGCCCACTTTCTCGAGTACTTTTTCTACGGAGCCGCTCTGTTTCATAGCGTGCTGCAAGGTACAAGGACAGTGGAACGCGATCTTTTCACCATCAGTATTGGGAGCAAGTGATGACAGATCTTCAGCCAGCAGCACCTCACTGATATCTTTTGTCAGCTCACTCACACGCTTGGCCTTCTCCGCGTAGTATGGGTCATCTCTTAATAGATGCCCGTACTCCTGAACCATGGCACCGCAACCAGACGCGGTCATCACAATGGCTTCACAGCCCCCTTCAATCGCTGGCCACCAGGCGTCAATGTTCTTGCGCATCTCATTAAGACCCGCTTCGTGTGCCGACAGGTGGTAATTCACCGCTCCACAGCATCCAGCTTGTGGTGCTTCAACCAGAGTGATTCCTAGCTTATCCAGTACCCGAGCCGTTGCCGCATTGGTATTGGGTGCAGCACTGGGTTGAGCACAACCGGCAAGAGCCATCATAACTCGAGCATGACGTTTGGCTGGCCAAGGAGAGGCTTTACGTTTAGGCGGGACCTTCTTACCCAGAGCGCCAGGTAGAATCGGTTTAAACACCTGACCTACTTTTAGCAGCGGACCAAAGCGGTTAGCGTGAGGCAGAACCTGTTTCAATCCCCAGCGAACCACTTTTTCCGTAACAGGGCGATCCAATTTCTTCTCAACAATGCCACGACCTATATCAACTAGACGTCCATATTGAACGCCCGATGGACAGGTCGTCTCACATGAACGACAGGTCAGACAGCGATCTAGGTGTGTCCGAGTTTTTTCGGTCACCTCATCGGTCTCCAACAGCTGTTTGATCAGATAGATTCGACCACGCGGACCGTCTCGCTCATCATTCAACTCTTGGTAGGTTGGGCAAGTCGCTGTACAGAAACCACAGTGAACGCAGCTACGCAGAATCTCTTCCGCCTCTTGTCCTTCAGGCGTCGCTAGGAAGGTTTGAACTATATTCGTTTTCATTACACTGACTCCTACAACCAACCAAACGCACGGCCGGGATTGAACACCCCCTGCGGATCGACAGACGCTTTAATGCGTTGTTGCAGAGCCTGAATTGATGGATTAACCGGATGAAGTACCTCGTCAGTACGATCACCTCCGCGGTAGAGTGAAACCTGTCCACCAGCACTCTCTGCTAGCTCCACCATACGATCGAAACTGTGATCACCGGCATACCAGCGCTCAGCGCCACCCCAGTTGATTAATGAATCCCCTTCGATGGGTAGGACATCCGCACTGCCCTTAACGGAGAAGCGCCAGACTTTTTCCGCATTGAATAGGGTTGGTTTCTGATCTTGCAGATCCGCCCAAAGAGCCAAGGCAACCTCTGGAGCCAGTTCATCACCACCCCAAATTTTTGCAGTCGCATCAACTGCTGAGGCTGCACCTGCCAGACGAACAAACAATTCTCCGTTGTGCCAATAAGCCGCTGTAATCGGCTTTGGCTGACCTGACATGGAGTTCATGCGCTGTATCGCTTCGGCTTGATCCATTGAAAACTTCAACGTGCGGGTAGTCGCTGGTTTAGGCAGTACTTTTAGAGAGATCTCGGTCATTAGGCCTAATCCACCCATCGCACCCGCTTGCAGACGCGAAAGATCGTAACCGGCGACATTCTTCATCACCTGACCACCAAACCGAAGTTGTTCTGCTTCGCCATTGATCAACCTGACGCCTAGTACATGATCACGAATGGATCCGTACCAAGGGCGTCCCGGACCAGAAACGTTTGTTGCTAAAGTACCACCTAGGGTTGCTTTGCCACCGAAACGTGGCGGCTCACAAGCCAGCATCTGATTGTGTTCAGATAGGGCTGACTCAATCTCTGCAAGCGTGGTACCGGCACGTGCGGTCATAACGAGCTCAACCGGTTGGTAGCTAACAATGCCCGTGTGACCACTGACATCGATCTTACGATCCGTCTCGATCTGACGTCCCACAAAGGCTTTACTGCCACCCGCTGAAATAGCCAGCGTCTCTTTAGCTTCAACCGCATCACGGACTTGGCTAATCAATTCATTGGTTAAATCAGACACGGAACTCTCCTGCATCAGTATTGCTATTGGCGCTAACCTGAGCATTGGGCGTTAGATCAAGATCCAACGAACGGTACTCCTGACAACTTCTCAAGGTCGGTATACCTTTACCGGGATTAAGAAGCTCTTTGGCATCAAAGGCACGCTTCACTTTGTGGAACTGCTCGATCTCTGAATCACTGAACTGAGCCGGCATTTGACGGAGTTTTTCATAGCCTACACCGTGCTCGCCCGTGATACAGCCGCCCACCTCAACACAGAGTTCAAGAATCTTGCCACCGAACTCTTCGGTGCGCTCCAGCTCACCTGGTACGTTCGCATCAAAGAGAATCAGTGGGTGCAAGTTGCCATCGCCGGCATGGAAAACGTTGGCCACACGCAGACCGTAGTGCTCTGACATCTTCTGCATCTCGAGCAGCACATGCGTTAGCTGACCACGCGGAATGGTACCGTCCATGCAGTAGTAGTCTGGTGAAATACGTCCAACGGCTGGGAAGGCGGATTTTCGCCCAGCCCATAGACGCGCTCGCTCCTCTTCACTTTGAGATGTGCGAACCGAGGTGGCTCCCAGTTCACGAAACAGCGTTTCAACCGCTTCGATATGCTCAGCCACCTCTTCATCGGTGCCATCGACCTCACACAACAACAATGCTTGAGCATCGACTGGGTAGCCCGCTTTGGCAAAATCTTCAGCCGCTTTAATGGCAAAGCCATCCATCATCTCAAGACCGCCAGGGATGATACCCTTAGCAATGATCTCACCGACGGCATCACCCGCTTTGGGTACCGAGTCGAATCCTGCAACCACTACCTGAGCACGCTCAGGTTTTGGCAGCAGCTTCACTCGCACTTCGGTGACCACACCCAATAGCCCTTCTGAACCGGTGAACAACGCCATCAGATCCATACCACAGCTATCAAGACCTTCTGAGCCGATGGTTAGCAGCTCACCTTCCATCGTCAGGAACTGAACACTTAACAGGTTATGCACGGTCAAACCGTATTTAAGGCAGTGGACACCCCCTGAGTTTTCAGCCACGTTACCACCAATGGTGCAGGCTATTTGCGAGGAAGGGTCTGGGCCATAATAGAGGTTGTAGTCACCTGCCGCCTCACTAATCGCTAGGTTGCGAACACCCGGTTGAACGCGAGCCGCTCTAGCGTCAGTATCGATCTCGAGGATCTTATTGAACTTCGCCATCGATAAGACCACGCCATCACCATGAGGCATAGCACCGGCACACAAACCGGTACCTGCACCACGAGCTACCACAGGGATGTTCTCTTCGTGACAAATTTTAAGAACCTTCTGTGCCTGCTCTACCGTTGATGGCAAAACAACGATCAACGCCTCTTCGCAATAGGCTGAAAGGCCGTCACACTCATAAGGCTTTAACGTTTCGCTGTCACTGATGACGTAGTGCGAATCAATGAACTCATTAAATCGCTGAGCAATGCGTTGACGCTTAGCAACACGATCCGGGCTAGCCACTGCACTCTGCATACTGATCTCCGACCCCACTCTGGGTACTTTTTATTGTTGAGTCTGCTGTTGCCAGTACTCTATACCAGCTTGAGCACACTCCATATCCTGCATTGGTGTACCAGAACTCAATCCGATGCCACCAACTACTTGTCCATTTGACTCCACGGGATAACCGCCGCCCACAACACACAGACGTCCACCCATCGAGGTGTGAATACCAAACACCAACGAGCCGGGTGTACATGCAGCGTTGTACTCGTGCGTCGCTTTGCGAGCAGCCGCTGCGGTGTAGGCTTTGTCTTGAGCGATGGTTACACTGGTGGTTTTACCGCCATCCATACGTTCAAAAGCGATCAAATTCCCTGACTCATCTGTTATCGCGATACACATAGGTACACCAATCTCATTAGCTCGGTTTCGAGCCCCTTCGATTAACAGACGAGCATCTTCAATATCTAAGCGTTTCAGTTCGAGCATAAGTTCAACCTCTTAAATTGGAGTAGTAGACAGACCAATAGAGCGATGCTGTCACAAAAACTTACGCAGCTGTCTACTGGTATGACCACTTGAAATCAAACCACTGATTTGATGGTCACTCACTCGATGAAACGTTTATGCATTCAAACCCAGATGGGGCTTGCGTTTCAATTGATGGCGTGGAAAACTGGTCTGACCAATCCATACCGAGATGCGAAATAGATGAGCCAATCTGCAAGCAGCGCTGTTAATGAAGTCACTCAATATCTGCAAAAATTGATTGCTGATGGTGAGTTAGGACCGGAGAGCAAGATCCCGTCTGAACGATCCCTCTCTGCACGTCTAGGTGTGTCGCGTACCATTGTTCGAGAGGCACTGCATATACTCTCGGGTAAAGGGATCATTGAAACGCACCACGGTAGAGGATCATTTGTCTCCTGCGCGGTCACCAGTTCAGAAAACAAGTCCGCTCTGATCAATCTTTTTGGTCAGGATCCCAAGGCTGTACTGGAAATTCTTGAGGTCCGTGAACAGCTGGAGGGGCAAGCTTGCTTTCTAGCCGCACAACGAGCGACCGCTCGCGATCAGTATCGCATTCGTGAGGCGTTCAAGAAGATGGAGTCGGTAGCCCCCGATTGGGATGCTAACTTGGACCATGAGTTTCATAGACGCGTGATCGAGGCATCCCACAACTCGGTATTGATACACACCTTGTCAAGTTTGAAGGATCTGACGCTGATTAGCATTCAAGAGGCTGTTAGAAACTTCAACCAGAAAGGGGGCTTTAAGCAGGTGGTCGATAAACACCACAGCGAAATCTACCAGGCAGTAACCACAGGACAATCGGCCTGGGCTCGATCGGCTGCGATGGACCACGTTCGACATGTGCGAGAGGCCTTAAAAGTGCTGTTTGATGTCGAAATGAAGCGGCTAAACGATTTTCAAAACTCCACCTCTGGCAAGTAACGCCCAATATGCGCCTAATATTCATCTCTCTTCTGGCTCTATTCATGAGCCTGATGCTTGTAGCGTCTGGCAATGCCTATTTGATGTCGCTGATTGGCGTTCGTTTGGGTATGGCGAATACACCGCCAACCGAGATTGGTTGGATCATGACCTTCTACTCTATCGGGTTTGTGATTGGCTCAATCTTTGCTCAACGGCTGCTGATCAGAGTGGGACACATTCGGGCATTCTCGACACTGGCCAGTCTTGCCGCGATGGCCGCTCTGCTCTACCCCTTCGCTGAGGATTTTTGGGTTTGGAGTCTACTCAGGATTATCGGCGGGTTCAGCGTTGCTGGTCTATTCATTGCGATAGAGAGTTGGTTTAGCGCCGTGGCTAGCGACAACAACCGCGCTACCCTATTCTCTCTGTACACCATTGCAGCCTATTCAGCGGCAGCATCAGGGCAGGTCATTCTCGGCCACTCCTCTGGCCTGCAAATATCCACAGCCTTCATCATTGCGGGGCTTCTACTGATCGCAGCCGTCATCCCTCTCTCTGCGTCACGCCTTCAATCACCGCCCCTAGAGACTGCAGAGTTCATGTCACTGCAGCGACTCTGGCGTAAATCGGCGCTGGGGCTTTTTTCAGCATTTTGTGGCGGGCTGTTGATCGGTTCGTTCTACGCACTGGTTCCGCTCTATGCCACATTGAGCGACATTGCAACGGATCAAATTTCTACCTTGATGTCGATATCGGTTATGAGCGCGATGCTGTTCGCTTGGCCCATCGGTTGGCTGTGTGACCGAATCACACGAAGCAAAGTGTTAACGGCAACCGCCCTCGTCGCAGCTCTAGCAGCTCTGGGAGCATCACTGTTTGGTTCTGATCAGTTTGTGCTGCTGATTCTTTCGACCTCACTGTTCATGGCGATGATTGCGGCGATCTACTCAATAGCGGTAGCGATTACCAACGACTTGATTCGCAGTGAGGAGCGTGTTGCCGCCTCCTCGACACTGATGCTGAGCTATGGCCTTGGCAGTATTGCAGGGCCACTGTTAGGCTCAATGCTACTGGGCTCTTTTGCACCCGGTTCGTTGTTCTTGGGATTCGTGGTTATTCTGCTGATGCTGGTCGTGTTTACACTATTCAGACAGGTACAAAAACCACCCGTACCGATCGAAGAGCAAGAGCAGTTTATCCCTGCGATGCCAGAAACACAGGTCATTGCAGAGTTTGACCCTCGTACCGAGGATCTACCCGACACTGCGATTGAAGAGCTATTCCCAGACGAAGTGGTTGAGGCGGTACAAGGGGTTAATGAAACGGATCAACCCGTTAACTCTATTGTTGAGAGTGAGTCGCTGACCGAGGAAACTCTAGAGCCATTAGAGGGCTTGGCGGAGCAGAAGTCTGAGCACAGTTTCGATATCCATGAAGAGGCTATTCAAGCACAGGCAGAGGAAACCTCTTCACAGAAACGCTAGTCTAGGTAGCTAAACCCACCCTGACGATAAAAATCATGCAGGTCGGTCATCGATTCAAAGGCATGATTCGCAATCGACAATTCAGATCTTGGTGGGAAACTCTCTGGCACAACGGCCACCGACATCGAAGCCGCCTTACCTGCTATGGTTCCATTAACAGAGTCTTCGATGATGAGCACTTGCCAGGGATCAGCTCCGACCAGTTTAGCAGCTTGTAGGAACACCTCGGGGTGAGGTTTAGAGAGACCGATCTCTGAGCCTGAGGCATAGGCAGTGATCGGTAAGTTATGAGTCTTAATCACCGCTTCAATTAACCGAATCGCCGAACTTGAGGCAATCGCCATTGGAACTGCATCGGCTTGAAGCTGATCAATAAATGCCTTTACCCCTCTCATCAACGGCAGTGTCACCAACCGCTTTTCCATCTCCGAAATAACTTGGTCAACCATCTCTTCAACCACTAGGCCTTTCTCAGGGTAGAGACGGTTCATCTTGGTCATGAAATCGAAGGTCGTTGCGCCGGCGTGTTTTTTGAGCTCTTCGATCTCCATATGGATACCAAACTTAGCCAACACCTCCTGTTCCACAAGCTTCCACTGCGGTTCGGAATCGACCAACACGCCATCCATATCGAAAAGAACAAACATAAACACCTCAAATTTTTTCTTGATTATAACTATCAATTAGTCGACTTGGTCATGTATTTGTAGCGATAACCCTATATATTGTCGGAATACCAAAATTAATTGTGCATAAGGAGATATGCAGATGACACGTGAAGTAGTTGTTCTAAGCGCAATGCGTTCACCAATCGGTGCTTTTGGTGGCAGCCTAAGTTCTATGGAGCCAGCAGAGCTAGCGGGCACCGTTATGAAAGAGGCGGTTGCACGTTCAAAAGCGGATCCCGAGAAGATCCACTACGTGACTGTGGGTAACTGTATTCCTACAGAATCACGCTACCCCTACGTTGCACGTGTTGCCTCTATCCAGGCAGGTCTACCTATGAACTCAGTTGCGATGGCTGTTAACCGCCTATGTGCTTCAGGCCTTCAAGCGGTGGTATCCAGTGCTCAACAGATCGAGCTAGGTCAATGCGACTATGCTGTTGGCGGTGGTGTCGAGGTGATGTCACGCGGTACTTATATGGCACCTGCTATGCGTACCGGTGCTCGCATGGGTGATACTGGCATGATTGACGCGATGGTCTCTGTTCTGACCGATCCATTTGGCGCTGGTCACATGGGGATCACGGCTGAAAACTTGGCTGAAAAATGGAACATCTCTCGTGAAGAGCAAGATGCGTTCGCGGCAGAGTCACAACGTCGTGCTGAAGTAGCGATTAATGAAGGTCGATTCAAAGATCAGATCGTTCCAATCACACTGAAGTCTCGTAAAGGCGAAACTGTGTTTGATACGGACGAACACCCTAAACCAGGTACGACCGCAGAAAAACTGAGCGGCATGCGTCCCGCATTTAAGAAAGACGGTACTGTTACGGCAGGTAATGCCTCAGGCATCAATGACGGTGCAGCCTTCCTTGTGCTTGCAGATGCTGAAACCGCTAAAGCGAACGGTGAAACACCCATCGCTAAAATCGTCTCTTACGCGGTTGCCGGTGTACCTAACCACATCATGGGTGAAGGCCCTATCCCATCATCAAAAGCCGCACTAGAGAGTGCCGGCCTAACCATTGATGATATGGATGTGATCGAATCTAACGAAGCCTTTGCCGCTCAAGCGATTGCAGTCTCTAAAGGTCTAGGTCTTCCTGCAGACAAAACCAATCCGAACGGTGGCGCTATTGCATTGGGTCACCCTGTTGGCTGTTCAGGTGCTTTCATCGCGACTAAGGCGATTCACGAGCTGCAACGTACTGGCGGCAAATACGCGCTAGTAACCATGTGTATTGGTGGTGGTCAGGGTATCGCCGTCATCTTCGAACGAATCTAATCGTTGGAACATAAAAAAAACCGGCACTAGCCGGTTTTTTTTCGAGCAATTTTCAAACAGGCGATCACTGCCTCTGAGTAATTAAATCCAAGTGTCTGCCGCTAGCGTAATGAGTATACCTATAACAAAATCACTCTATTTAATGAGGTAATAACATGGTTCAAATTACGCGACGCGGAGATTTTTTACATACCTATGGAGATGTTCCTGCTGCAGGGAGTGACTGTCCAGATTTTACACTCACAGCAGCCGACCTCTCTGAGTTCTCTCTATCTGATCTTGCAGGCAAAACGGTTGTTTTGAACATCTTCCCTAGCATCGATACTCCAACCTGTGCCACCTCAGTCCGCACGTTCAACGAGCAGTTGGCGAGTCATGATGGCGTCGAGGTGATTAATGTCTCGGCAGACCTACCCTTTGCACAAGCACGCTTCTGTGGTGCTGAAGGGTTAGAGCGCGTTAGCAATGCTTCAACCTTCCGTAATCCAGAGTTTGGAAAAAGCTTTGGCGTCGAAATCATCGATTCAGGTATGCGTGGGCTTCTGGCTAGAGCCATTGTGGTGATTCGTGATGGCAAAGTATTGCATTCAGAACTGGTTCCAGAGATTGCGCAACAGCCTAACTACGATGCCGCTCTAAACGCTGCAACAGCCTAACCTCAATAAAGGTGCCAGAGTCCATTCTGGCACCGAATCGTTTTTCTTTTTTCGAATACCTAATTCCCCTTTTCGAGTTCACTCGTCCGCACTAACTTGTTAATCTCTGTACAAATTGACTCATTTTTAAGGATTTTTCATGAGCAAACTTGAGATGCTACGCAATAACCCAATCGGTTTGGGTTGTATGAACATGTCACACGCCTACAACACCCCGGTATCAGATGACGAGGCGATCAAAGGGTTTCGTGAAGCCTTTGAGATGGGCTACCGCCATTTTGATACAGCAACCTTATACGGTGGCGGCAAAAATGAGAAAGTTGTTGGCGAAGCGCTCAAGTCGGTCCGCGATGAGATCTTTTTGGCATCAAAATGTGTTCTCTACATCGACCCTGAAAAAGGTAAAGCACTGGACGGCCGCCCTGAAACCATCAAAGCACAGTGTGAAGCCAGCTTAAAACGCCTTCAAACAGATCAAATCGACCTCTACTACCTGCACCGTCGTGACTTTGACGTTCCAATTGAAGAGAGTGCAGGCGCCATGGCTGACCTTATAAAAGAGGGTAAAATTGCGAGCTACGGTCTTTCAGAAATGTCAGCTGACACCTTGCGAGCCGCCCATAAAGAGTGCCCCGTTGCCGCTATCCAAACTGAGTATTCACTTTGGACTCGCAACCCAGAGATCGCGGTTCTCGACGCCTGCCGTGAACTGGACGTTACCTTCGTCGCCTTCAGTCCACTGGCACGTGGCTTTTTAAGTCTCACAATCGACAACTTGGACGAACTGGCTGAAAAAGACATTCGCCGTGCCATGCCACGCTTCTACCCAGAGAACTTTGAACAGAACAGAGCGCTACTGAGTGACTATGTTGCCATTGCTGAGCGTGCTGGCTGTACCCCAGCGCAATTAGCGCTGGCCTGGATCCGTGCAAAGGATCCCTCGATTGTTTCGATTCCAGGCACTCGCTTTGTCGAGCACATGCGTGACAACCTAGGCGCAGCCGATGTCACACTGAGTAGCGACATTGTTAATGAGTTAGAACAACTCATTAACCGCGATACCGTGGCCGGTGAGCGCTATAGTACCGGTCAACAAACTGAGATCGACACCGAAGAGTTTGCTTAATCATGCGTAGCATTACCTCGATAGAGGGGAATACACAGAAGCTGGATGGCGGTTCAATGTTTGGTAATGCGCCTCGCGCGTTATGGCAA
The DNA here is from genome assembly GCF_013282965.1 of Marinobacterium sp. xm-a-152. Taxonomy (NCBI): domain Bacteria; kingdom Pseudomonadati; phylum Pseudomonadota; class Gammaproteobacteria; order Oceanospirillales; family Oceanospirillaceae; genus Marinobacterium; species Marinobacterium sp. xm-a-152. The sequence continues at coordinate 194,781 of NZ_WBYI01000005.1, forward strand.
CGCTGGATAGAGCCTGATGAGCTTAACCGTATTCCCTTAGCCTGCCGCGCCATGCTGGTTCAGGAGAGCAGCCCAAAACGTAACATCTTGGTTGAGACTGGCGTTGGCGCATTCTTCAGCCCCGAGATGAAAGATCGCTATGGTATTCAAGAGCAAGAGCACTGCCTGATCAACAATCTTCAGGCAGCAGGTGTCTCCCACGAAGAGATCGACATTGTTCTATTGACCCACCTCCATTTTGACCACGCAGGCGGGTTACTGTCTGAGTGGCAAGAGGGTGAAGATCCTTACCTGCTCTTCCCAAATGCGAAATACTTAGTTGGTGAAGTCCAGTGGCAGCGCGCAAACGACCCTCATGCTCGTGATCGAGCCTCTTACATTCCTATGTTGATCAAACTGCTGGAGGAGTCCGGTCGATTAGAGATTATTCCAGAGGGACAACAGTCAGCAACACTGGGAGATGGTTGGACACTGCATGAGAGCTCAGGGCATACACCTGGGCAGATACTGCCTGAAGTCGAGATGCCGGAGGGACCGGTCGTTTACCCTGGAGATCTTATTCCCGGCAGCGCCTGGGTTCATCTCCCCATCACAATGGGATATGACCGTTTCCCAGAGCAGTTGATTGATGAGAAGCGACAACTGCTTGAAGGGCTTGAAAGTCGAGGTGGACGATTACTGTTCGTTCACGACCCGTTTGTAGCGATAGGCCGTGTGACCAAGGATGCTAAAGGCAAGTACTCGGTTGAACAGACCAGTAAACAGGTTAGCGCTCTCAGTAACTGAGGGCCTAACTATTTAGAAGCTCGCCATTGATGCAATTTCTGATAGCTCTGTATCAGTCGTTGATGGCGCTCCAATCCAGTCAGTTCCATACCGACTGGCTCGAGACCATAGAAACGAATCGTTCCATTCACCGAGCCAACCACAGCCTCAATCCGCTCTTTACCAAACATGCGGGTAAAGTTGTTGAGATAGTGCTCAAGGGCCATATCTGAATCTAACTCCACCTCAATGACAGCATCCATTGCACGATAGAACAGCGCGCGATCTAGGGTGTTATCGTTGTACTGCAAGAAGGCCTCAACCAACTCTTTAGCCTGAGGTAACTGACCCAGTGCTAGGTGAATCAGCAGTTTTAGTTCAAGAATGGTGAGCTGCCCCCAGACGCTGTTCTCATCAAACTCAATGCCGATCAACGTGCGGATATCAGTGTAGTTATCCAGCTCGCTCTCTTCTAGACGAACCAGCAACTCCTCTAGGTCTTCATCACACAACTCGTGCAGACAGAGGATCGCCTCGCGAAACTCCAGTGATTTATTGGTGTTATCCCAAATCAGATCTTCAACGGGATAGACCTCAGAGTAATCTGGGACCAGAATTCGAACCGCCGGTACACCCAGGTCATCATAGTTCGCTTGATAGGACTCTTTACCCATCGACTCCAGAATACCAAACAGGGTATCAGCCTCCTCTCTGTTGGTACCTGAGAAATCCCAATCCACAAATTCGTAATCAAACGCGTCACTGAAGAAGCGCCAGCTCACAACACCACTGGAGTCGATGAAGTGCTCAACAAAGTTATTCGGTTCAGTCAGCTCGTGTGAGTTAAAGGTCGGTGGTGGCAGGTCGTTTAACCCTTCAAAGCTGCGGCCCTGCAGCAATTCAGTCAGGCTTCTTTCAATAGCGACATGCAGACTGGGGTGGGCACCGAACGAGGCAAACACACCGCCCGTTTTAGGGTTCATCAGAGTGACACAGGCGACTGGGAACTGGCCGCCCAATGAGGCATCCTTAACCAAAACAGGAAAGCCCTGCTCTTCTAGCGCCTTGATACCCTCCACAATACCCGGCCAGCGTTCAAGCACCTGTGAAGGCACATCGGGAAGCGCAATCTCCTGCTCAAGAATCTGACGTTTAACCGCACGTTCAAAGATCTCAGAAAGACACTGAACCTGAGCCTCTTCAAGGGTATTGCCGGCACTCATACCGTTACTCAAAAAGAGGTTTTCAATCAGGTTCGATGGGAAGTAGATCGTTTCACCATCCGATCGACGCTGGAATGGTAGAGCGCAGATCCCCCTATCCTCATTACCAGAGTTGGTATCGATTAAGTTAGAGCCACTTAAATCCTGATCAGGATCGTAGATCTCAAGAGTGTACTCATCCAATAACCCCTCTGGGATATCATCCTCTTCTGTCAGTTCAAACCAGCGTTCATCTGGGCGGTGGACAAACTCTGCTTCAGCCAACTCTTGGCCAAAATACTGATCGTTGTAGAAAAAGTTACAGGAGAGACGCTCTAAAAACTCACCCAATGCAGAGGCCAGTGCCGCCTCTTTTGTGGCCCCTTTACCGTTGGTAAAACACATAGGAGAGGCCGCATCACGAATGTGCAGTGACCAGACATTGGGGACAATGTTGCGCCAGGAGGCTACCTCTATTTTCATACCCAGATCAGCAAGAATCTGTGTCATCTTTGCGATGGTCTGTTCAAGTGGCGCGTCTTTTCCTTCAATGAAGGTTTCACTGTCGGTAGCAATCGCTAGTAGAGCTTGGGCATCCTCATCAAGACTGTCGACGACCTCTATCTGAAACTCAGGCCCCTCTTGCACGACTTTTTTCACGGTACAACGCTCAATGGAGCGAAGGATACCGGTGCGATCTTTATCACTGAGATCTTCTGGCAACTCAACACTGATTTTGAAGATCTGTTTGTAGCGGTTCTCAGGATCGACAATGTTGTTCTGAGCAAGACGGATATTATCGGTAGAGATGCCTCGCGCTTCGCAGTAGACCTTTACGAAATAGGCAGCACACAGCGCTGATGAAGCCAAAAAGTAGTCAAATGGACCGGGGGCTGAGCCATCGCCTTTGTAGCGAACCGGCTGATCGGCGATCACGGTGAAGTCGTCAAACTTCGCCTCTAGGCGTAAGTTATCGAGGTAGTTAACTTTAATTTCCATGATCGACCAATCCTTGTCGTTGAGTCTGTTTTAGAGGCCTTACTTTGCCGGTATCGAATAGGTTGCTGTGACGTGCGCCACCATCGAGTCTTCATCACCCGAGTAGATGTAACACTCACCCACCCCGTTTCTTCGACCAACGCGAAGCACACGTGCACGTGCCAACATATCAACAGGCTTGGGCTTACTTAAGAAGTTGATGTTTAGGTTACCCGTAACCGTCATCGGCGAGGGGCCAATCTTAGTTTGCAACGCAGACCAGATGGCCACATCCGCCATCCCCATCATGGTTGGACCTGAGACCGTACCACCTGGACGCAAATGACTATCTTCAACCGTTAATCGCATCAATACCCAACCATCTCCCGCCTCTTCAACGGCACCAAAGCCTTCACCTTGCGGAAAGTGGTTTGTTAAAAAATCATTCAGCTCATGAACCGTTTGTAACACGTCTAAACCCTCTTACACTCTGGCTTTATCGAAGTAGTGTTGCAGAATCAGATAGAGTGAGTGTGCATCCTGACTGCCGCATAACTCACGAATTGAGTGCATACCAAATTGTGGACAGCCGATATCCACAGTACGAATACCAACTTCCGATGCGGTAATCGGACCAATCGTGCTGCCACACCCCATATCAGATCGAACCACAAAGCTCTGTACTGGCACATTCACATCCTGCGCAATGGCGCGGAAGGTTGCACTGGTTTCACTGTTGGTGGCGTAGCGCTGATTAGAGTTAATTTTGATGACCGGTCCTGCATTAATCAGCGGACCATGATTCTCGTCATGTTTATCGGCATAGTTAGGGTGCACACCGTGAGCGTTGTCTGCGGAGATCATCATGGAGTGGCTGATCACACGGTTACGCTCTTCGTTGTTCGGCAAGAGTCGCTCTAGCCACTGGGCCAACATTGGGCCTTGAGCACCACAGGCACTCGCACTCCCCACCTCTTCGTGGTCGGTACAAACCAAAACACCAGCCTGTTGGCCATCACTGTCGAGTAGAGACTGCAAACCGATGAAACAGCTCAGCAGATTATCCAATCGAGCTGAGGCGATAAACTCTCTGTTCAAACCCACCATTGCAGGCGCTTGAACATCGTAGAAAGAGAGTTCGTAATCCAGAACCTCCTGGACCTCTGTCACACCCTGTTCAAGCAATTTAGATTTCAATAAGGCTCTGAAATCTTGCTTCTGTTCCGCCTGACCTAGCAGCACAGGGAGGTGAAGTTGTGGGTTAACCGTTCGATCTTTATTGGCCTCACGGTCTAGGTGAATCGCAAGGCTTGGAATCGTCGCGATCGCCTCTTTGAAATCGATTAGCGAGCTGTCCAGTGATCCATCGGCTTGGCGGTAGGTCACCCGGCCAGCTAACGACAAGTCGCGATCAAACCAGGGGTTCAACAGCGCACCACCATAGACTTCAACGCCTAGCTGCAGATAATTTTGTCGGTAGAGCTCTGGCGTTGGCTTGACGCGAAGACAGGGTGAGTCGGTATGAGCGCCCACCATTCTAAAGCCTGCATCAAAGTTGCCAGTATGACGCCAAGCGATGATCGATGAACCGTTACGACGAATAAAGTAACTCTCGCCAGCGACAGGATTCCAAGCTTCGTGTTCCAACAGCTCTTTGAAGCCAGCCTGACTTAAGCGTTCTGCCATCTGCTGCGTGGCATGAAAAGGGGTTGGACTATCTGCTAAAAAGGTTAGTAGATCTTGGTTAAAACGCTCTTGTTCCATTACTGTTTCTCCGCACCCTTCTCGAGTACTTCTATTAACCTAACATCAAATATCAAAGCTGAATTGGGTGGAATTTCACGACTGGGACTGCGCGCACCGTAGGCCAAATCAGCAGGAATGTAGAGCTCATACTGAGCTCCCTCTTTCATTAACCCTAGGCCTTCTCGCCAACCTTTAATCACTTGATTGAGCGGGAATTTGATCGGCTTTCCGGCTTCGGTCTTATCGAAGATACCGCCATCGACACGGCGGCCTTCATATTCAACCAGCACAACACTGTCGTACTCTGGCTGCTTGCCCTGTCCTTCGGAAATGACACGGTACTGCAGTCCCGACCTACGAACAATCACACCCGGCTTTTGACGATTTTCAGCTAGGAAAGCCTCCCCTGCTTTGCGAGTATCGTCATTCAGTGCCTTCTCTATTAGCTCTTTTCGAAACGCCTCTTTATCTTCGATCTCGTCCCGGTCAGAGGCGCTATCACAACCGGCCAACATCAAAGAAAAAATCGCTAAACCCGCAATTCGCAAAACCACCGCAACCACTCCCGCGTAGTAAAAGAAAGTTATTTTACATCATGAGGAGAGCTGGCCTAAACTGCTCTCTATTAGATTTTTACTTTTATTGCGGTTTTGGAGTATTGGCATGCGAGCGTTACAGCTCTTTTTGGTTTTATCATTAACGATAGCGACAGGTGCACAGGCCTCCCTTAAGCCTGAGACCGTCCACTCGAATGCCATTCAGTCGCTGGTCGCGGGGTTGGAATCTCACCACTACCGCGAACAGGCCGTCGACGATGAACTCTCCGAAAAACTCTTCAACAACTTCTTTGAGACTATCGACCCAACCAAAAGCTACCTTCTGCAGAGCGATATCGACTCACTGGCTCACTACAAGCGTACTCTGGACGATGACATGCGCTCCGGAAATCTAGCCTTTGCATTTGCCGCCTACGAACGCTTTTTGACCCGTTTTCAAGAGCGTACAGAGCAGATGATCGACGCTCTAAAATCGGACCCAACATTTGATTTCACTCTAGACGACAGACTTCCGATCAGTCGTGAAGAGAAACCTTGGTTTCAATCGAAAGGTGAACAGGATCAATACTGGTCACTGCGTCTAAAAAGCGCCGTGTTAAATCTAAAACTGTCTGACAAGAGTGTTTCTGAAGCTAAAGAGACACTGATCAAACGTTACGAATCGCAACTTAATCGTGCACTGCAGACCAATAGCGAAGATATTTTTCAATCATATGCTAATGCCTTAGCACGTCTTTACGACCCGCATACCGCCTATTTTTCACCCGCGACCTCAGAGAACTTTGAGATCAACATGAGTCTATCCCTTGAAGGGATCGGCGCTGTCCTGCAGAGCGAAGATGAGTTCACCAAAATCGTCAGCCTTGTACCGGCAGGGCCTGCAGATAAGAGTGGCCAGTTGAAGCCTGCCGACCTAATCGTGGGTGTCGGACAAGACATGAATGGTGAGATCGAAGATGTGGTGGGTATGCGCTTGGATGATGTCGTTGACAGAATCCGTGGACCTAAAGGATCCATTGTGCGCTTAGAGATCATCCCATCCACTTCGGCTGACAAGAGCACACGCAAGATCGTCAAATTAGAGCGACAGCGTGTAAAGCTTGAAGAGCAAGCGGCCAAGTCTCGGATCATGGAGGTTGTGCGTGACGGCAACATCCATAAAGTTGGCATCATAGACATCCCAACCTTCTACATCGATTTTGCGGCCCTCAGAAAAGGGGACAAGGATTACCGGAGCACGACTCGTGATGTAGCGGTACTGATTGAAGACCTCAAGCGACAGGGCGTTAATGCTCTGGTTGTTGATCTACGCGAAAACGGTGGTGGCTCACTGCGAGAGGCCAATGAACTGGTGGGTCTCTTTATTAGCCGTGGCCCAACCGTGCAGATTCGTGATCTTGAAGGTCGTGTCGATGTGCTGGGCGACTACAACCCAGAGACCACTTGGACTGGACCCTTAACCGTTGTGATTGATCGACTCAGTGCATCGGCTTCGGAAATCTTCGCCGGTGCAATACAAGATTACCGCCGAGGGCTGGTCGTTGGCAGTCGCACATTCGGCAAAGGGACTGTGCAGACTCTTCAACCACTGCGTCATGGGCAGCTAAAATTCACAACCGCGAAGTTCTATCGTATCTCTGGTGAGAGTACTCAGCACCAAGGAGTAGCTCCAGATATCGAGTTTCCATCGATGTTTGATCAGAGCGAAATCGGTGAAAGCGCTCTCGACTTTGCCCTCCCTTGGGACAAAGTAAGGCCTGTTCGTTACGGCAGCTACTCATCACTCGATCGTTGGGTTCCTGAGCTGCAAAACCGCCATACTCAAAGAACGCAAACTGATCCTGATTTTCAGCACATGCGTGACACCATCGCCTTGATCAATGAGCAGAAATCGATGCAGTGGCTGCCGCTCAATGAAGAGCAGTTAAAAGCCCAACGCGATCAGATGGAGCAGGCTCAAATCGATCTAGAGAATCAGCGTCGCATGGCAAAGGGTGAACAACCTATTAAGACGCTTGATGAGCTACTGACAGAGACAGCACCCGGTGAAGAGATCACTGATCCCGACAGTGAAGCCGTGCTTCGCGAAGCCAGTGAGCTGAGCATCGATATGATCGAGATGTTCTTTCAAGAGGATCAGTCTCGTTTGGCGGGTTGATAGCGGAATGTGAGATACGATTCGCTAAGCGAATCTTTCGCGGCTTGTCCTTCGGGCAATTCGCTCCTACAGTAGGACTTCGGAAAAAATTATCTACGTAGCTCGACTGTAGGAGCGAATTGGAGCGCAGCGACAAACCGCGATCAAACCGCACTAGCGATTTGTAATTCTTTCCCCTTCTTCTCGAGACTATTCCCAACCGCTGTCCACTGCTCAAAAAAACACCAATTCCGCTTTGCACACCGCTAACACTCCTGTATAATTTCGCCCTCTTTATAACTCCGTCAGCTTGCATCCATCAGCTTAGCAAGTCATCGGAGATGACGATGAACCGACCCTATGAAGCTGATGTCATAGGCTAGTGTGCCATCCCCTGGCACCCAAAATAGGACACTTTCATGAGCGAAAGCTTTGCTGAACTGTTTGAAGAATCCCTCCAAGAACTTGCGATGACTCCAGGTACCCTAGTAACTGGTACTGTTGTTGATATCGATGCTGATTGGGTAACTGTTAACGCTGGTCTTAAGTCTGAAGCGGTTATTCCACGCTCTCAGTTCCTTAACGATGCGAACGAACTTGAAATCAACATTGGTGATGACGTTAAAGTTGCACTAGAAGCTGTAGAAGACGGTTTCGGTGAAACTAAACTTTCTCGCGAGAAAGCGAAACGTGCAGAAGCATGGGAAGTTCTTCAGACTAAGTTTGAAGCGGAAGAGATCGTAAAAGGTTACATCTCTGGCAAAGTTAAAGGTGGTTTCACTGTAAACGTCAACAACATCCAAGGCTTCCTACCAGGTTCATTGGTAGACGTTCGCCCAGTACGTGACGTTGATCACCTAGAAGGCAAAGAACTTGAATTCAAACTTATCAAACTTGATCAGAAGCGTAACAACGTTGTTGTTTCTCGCCGCGCAGTTCTTCAAGAAGCTAACAGCGCACAGCGTGATGAGATCCTTGCTGATCTTGAAGAAGGCCAAGCAGTTAAAGGTTACGTTAAGAACCTTACTAACTACGGTGCGTTCATCGACCTTGGCGGCGTTGACGGTCTTCTACACATCACTGACATGGCGTGGAAACGTATCTCTCACCCAAGCGAAATGCTAACTCCAGGTGATGAGATCGACGTTAAGATCATCAAATTCGACAAAGAGAGCGGTCGTATCTCTCTAGGTCTTAAGCAGCTATCTGAAGATCCATGGGAAGCGATCAAGAACCGTTACCCAGCAGGCACTCGTGTATCAGGTAAGGTTACAAACCTAACTGATTACGGCTGTTTCGCATCTCTAGAAGATGGCGTAGAAGGTCTAGTACACGTTTCTGAAATGTCTTGGACTAACAAAAACATCCACCCATCTAAAATCGTTCAGGTTGGTGATGCTGTAGAAGTTATGGTTCTAGACGTTGATGAAGAGCGTCGTCGTATCTCATTGGGTATCAAACAGTGTACAACTAACCCATGGGCTGCATTCTCTGAGCAGTACGCTGCTGGCGATAAAGTATCTGGCACAATCAAGACGATCACTGACTTCGGTATCTTCGTTGGTCTAGACAACGATCTAGACGGCCTAGTACACATGTCAGATATCACTTGGGAAGCTGATGCTGAAGCTGCACTTCGCGACTACAAGAAAGGCGACGAAGTTGAAGCAGTTATCCTGTCTATTGACGCAGAGAAAGAGCGTATCTCTCTTGGCGTTAAACAGCTAGAAAGCGATCCATTCTCTGAGTTCCTAGCGGGCCACGAGAAAGGCGCAATCGTTACTGGTACTGTTACAGCAGTTGAGCCACGTGCTGCTACTGTTGAACTTGCTGAAGGTATCGAAGCTGTTCTTAAAGCATCTGACATCGCTGCAGAGCGCATCGAAGACGCTACAACTGCTCTAAACGTTGGCGACAGCGTTGAAGGTAAGATTGTAGGTGTTGATCGTCGCAACCGCGTTATCACCTTCTCTATCCGTGCGAAAGATCAAGCTGAAGAGAAAGCTGCTCTTAAAGCCGTACAGAACGCTGAAGTTGAAACTGCTGGTCCAACGACTATCGGTGACCTTATCAAGCAGCAGATGGGTCAGTAATCCTAAGATTACCGACACACTGAAAAAGAGCGCTTCGGCGCTCTTTTTTTTGGCTATTTCATTGCTATATTGAACCTCAAATTGACAATATTTAGACTGGTAAAAAATCTAAAAATCGGGGCTCTAGATTGAAACGAATCAAAACTCTTCATTACGATCTAACATTCAGCGAACTGGCTTATGGTGTCTGGAGACTCGCAGAGTCCAAGCCAACCACTTCAAGTACCGAAGCCAAAATCCAAGCCTGTTTGGATCAGGGAATAACGACCTTTGACCATGCAGATATCTACGGTGACTATCAGTGTGAGCAACTCTTTGGCGACGTACTGAAAGCCAATCCATCCCTAAGAGGCCAGATGGAGCTGATTAGCAAATGTGATATCGCTTTGATCTCAGATCACTACCCAGAGCGACGAGTTAAATATTATGACACCTCGCGTGAATACCTATTTCAGCAGGTCAAACAGAGTCTGAAGAACTTACATACCGACTACCTAGACACCCTATTAATTCACAGACCTGATCCATTAATGGATGCCGAAGAGACCGGAGAGGCACTGGACGATCTCATTAAAGAAGGCTTAGTCAGAACCGTAGGTGTCTCTAACTTTTCAGTGTGGCAGTGGAAACTACTGCAGTCGAAAATGACGAATCGACTGATCACCAATCAAATTGAGATCAATCTCTTTAAACAGAGTTCACTCTGGGATGGAACGCTGGAAGCGATGCAACTCGATCAGCTACTGCCGATGGCCTGGTCACCACTGGCTGGCGGCCAACTGTTTAACCAACCTCTCAATTCAGAGCTAGACAGCCTACTAAAACGAATTGAGAGGAGCCAACAGTGCCAGCGTGAACATATCGCACTGGCCTGGTTAAGAGTGCACCCTGCCAATATTCTTCCTGTTGTTGGCACAAACAATCTAGATCGAATAAAAGCGCTGCATCAGGTCAATCATGTTGAGCTTGATCGAGAGACCTGGTTTGAACTGCTGACCGCAGCAAAAGGATCTGAAGTGCCCTAATTAAAGCTTTTGCTTATCGACCAGCAAACGACCGACGGCCTCTTTCCAACCAGCATATCGTTGATTGGCGTCTTCAGGGGACATATTGGGAAGAAACTCTCGATTCAGCGCCCATGAGCCTGCAAATTCATCCTGAGCAGGATATAGGCCGATACTCATACCCGCCAGCCATGCAACACCAAGCGCGGTTGTCTCGATAATCTCTGGTCGATGAACGGGCGCCTGTAAAATATCGGCTAGAGATTGAGCCATCCAATCATTAGCCACCATACCACCATCAATTCTAAGGATCGATTGACCAAGAGATTGATCAACGCTTTGCCAATCAGAGATCATCGCTTCATGGAGATCTCTGGTCTGATAAGAGACAGAACGTAACGCTGCTCTGGCAAGATCCTCTATGCCGGTATCTCGATTAATGCCAAAGATTGCTCCCCGGCACTCTGAGTTCCAGTAGGGAGCACCTAAACCTGTAAAGGCTGGCACTAGATAGAGGCGGTTATCAGGGTCCGCACTGTTAGCAAGCGTTTCTGTTTCTGAAGCATCACGAATGATTTTCAAACCATCACGCAACCACTGCACGACAGCGCCTGCTATAAAGATGGACCCCTCCAAAGCGTAGGTGGGTTTTCCATCAAACTGATAGGCTATCGTACTCAATAAACGATGTTTTGATTCCACACATTGATCACCCGTATTAAGCAGGGCAAAACATCCCGTACCGTATGTAGACTTCAACATACCAGGTGAAAAGCAGGCCTGCCCCAGTGTGGCTGCCTGCTGGTCACCAGCCACTCCAGAGATCGGAATGGCATAACCACCCAGCAGATCTGGCCGAGTAACACCGAAATCATCTGCACAGTTTTTGACTACTGGAAGCATAGATGAGGGGATATCCAGCAGCCCAAGAAGCTCATCATCCCAGCACCCGTCATGAATGTTGTAGATTAAGGTTCTTGAAGCATTAGTCGCATCCGTGGCGTGAACTTCACCACCCGTTAGCCGCCAGATGAGATAACAGTCAATGGTACCAAAGAGCAAATGACCCGCCTCGGCCGCTTCACGAGCGCCCGATACGTTATCCAATATCCAAGCCACCTTAGTCGCTGAAAAGTAGGGATCCAATAGCAGACCGGTTTTCTGCCTAAACAGGGGCTCAAAGCCGTTCTGTTTTAGGGTAGAGCAGTGATCGGCGGTCCGACGATCTTGCCATACAATTGCATTATAAATCGCCTTACCCGTTCGCTTATCCCAAACCACGATCGTCTCTCGTTGGTTTGTAATCCCTATTGAGGCGATAGAGGCTAAGTTTATATGAGATTTTTCGATCGCTTGAAGGCAGACGCCCGCGGTAACAGACCAGATCTCCTCAGGGTCATGCTCAACCCAGCCAGACTGAGGAAATATCTGAGTAAACTCTTGCTGAGCTGTCGCTATGGGCGAAAGATTAGCATCGAAGGCGATCGCTCTCGACGATGTAGTGCCCTGATCAATGGCGAGTACAAATTCCTTCATCCCGAACAACTCCAATTAGAAATAGCTTAAACCTTGATAAGCCATCCAAGCCAAGCTGTAAGCCAAAACACTATACCCCACAAACAGACCGGCCGGCAGCGACCAGCTACCGCTCTCCCTGCGCAACGTTGCTAGTGTTGAGACACACTGAGCAGCAATGGCGAAGAAGACAAACAGAGCGACCCCAGAAGCCAAAGAGATGCCCGAATCCTGAATCTGTTGAGCCAAGGAGGTGAACTCCTCCTCGGCACCTTCAATACCATAGAGTGTACCCAGTGTGCCGACAAAGACCTCTCGCGCTAGGAACGACGCGATAATGGCAACACCGTACTTCCAATCAAGGCCGATGGGTTCAAAGATAGGCGCTATGAATTTACCAATAGCCCCCAACCAGGATTCACCCAAATTAGCTCCCTGATTAGGGAAGTAGCCTAACACCCAGACCACCAAACTGACCCAGAAGATCACGGGGCCTGCACGTTTCACAAAATCACCACTGCGTGACCAAGCCAACTGGCCTAAAGTTTTTGCACCCGGTAGACGATAGGGAGGCATCTCGAGAACAAATGGGAGATCACTCCCCTTACCTGCCTTTACTCTAGAGAGTAACGACACGATCAACAAGGCCATAACGATTCCGAATAGATAGATCGCCAACATGGCCAGACCTTGCAACCCTACTGCACCACCTAGAAGTGACTCATTGGGAATAAACGCGACAATAAGAAGCCCATAGACAGGTAGTCGAGCCGAACAAGGCATAAGCGGAATGGCAAAGTAGGTTAACCAGCGACGTCTTGGTGACTCTATGGTTCGTGCTGCATAGATGCCTGGGATAGCACAGGCGACACCCGATAACATTGGGACAAAACTTTTACCAGTTAGACCAAAAGCGCGAAGCGGTCTGTGACAGATGACAGCGGCCCTAGCGAGGTACCCTGAATCTTCCATAAAACCGACGATCAACGTGAGAATAAAAATCTGAGGTACAAACACCAAAAAAGCACCCAGCCCGCCAAACAGAGCATCTTTGACAAAGTCATGCAGCATACCGCTTGGTATCAGAGGCAACACGGAGTCTGCCGTGAGTCCAATCAGTGACTCTACGCCATCCATCAAAGGAGCGGCCCAACTGAATATCGCCTGGAACAATAAAAACATGATCAACAGAAAACTCAGACCACCCGTCAGGGTACTGAGGAAGAATTGATCCGCTCGGTTATGAACCAGAAGCAGGTAGTCCCCTTTGGGACCAAACTCATTCGCCAACGATTCCGCTAGATTTCGGAACACAGAAGCGTCAAACGCAATCAGATCCTCTTTTAGCTCACCCTTTGGAACCTCTATCCCCTGCCCTGAGCGTGTAATGATTTGATCGACGCCTACACCACTCTTTGCAGAGATCGGAATGACGGGCATATCCAAGCGTTGCGACAGCCCTTCAGCATCAACGCTCTGATTATGACTCTCTAGAACATCATGCATATTGGTCACAATCATCACGGGGTGACCAGCACGTCGACAGGCCTCCCTGACCTGCAACGCAAATACAAGACCTTTCTCCATGCGGGTCGCATCGACAACACAGACCACGGCTTCTATGTGACCGACAGGAACGTCCAACAATTTATAGAAGGCATCTACAGCAACCTGCTCTTCGCCCGAAAGAGGGGTTAAAGAGTAAGCGCCAGGAAAATCGACCACCAATAGGTCTGATCGACCGACCGCTGGGCCCGTTGAGGTATCGACTGTGATTCCAGGAAAGTTTGCCACACGCTGATTCATGCCGGTAAGACGATTGAACAGCATCGATTTGCCCGAGTTAGGGCTTCCGACCAGTAGTAGTTGTTTCATTATTCAGACGTGACCGGATGTGCAATCACACACTCTGCGATTGTCTTTTCAAGTGAGTAGACTGCGTTACCCACTTTATACAATTTAGGAGCGCCCAAACGAGGTGCTTGAGTACATAAAACGCGTGCGCCTTGATGGAACCCTAACTCCTCCAAACGCGCTATCACAGCAGCATCCAAAGCGGGGGTAAACCCTTCAATAACACTTTGAATACCCCGTTTCATCTGCCAGAGATTGGCACATTGAATTTGAGACATAATGATTTCTTGTAAAAGCAGGTTATTCTGGCTCAATCACGTAATCGATGAACTCATCTTCTGTGATTTCGTTATCTTTGACTTCGTAGTAGCTCAAGACAGAAGCGTTAGCTTCGATGACACTGCGCTGATCACCGCTGACCAACGGATGCCATTGAGGAAGTTCATGCCCCTCATAGATCAAGCGGTAGGCACAACTTTGCGGTAGCCAGTGGAACTCTTCGACATCTTTTGGATGCAATTTGACACAACTGGGCTGGCGAGTAGATCGGTTAGGATAATCCGTGCACTGGCAGTTATCGGTATTCAGAAGGTGGCAAACGACGGTGGTGTAGTAGACCTCTTCTGTATCCTCATCCTCCAGCTTGTGCAGACAACAGAGGGCACAGCCGTCACAGAGAGACTCCCACTCGTCGTGGGTCATCTGTTCCAGTGATTTACTGCGCCAAAACACCTCTGACATTAGCGGACGCCTGTCTCTGGACGGTCCATGTGGATATCGAGCATGTAGTCCTCTTTAGGGGGCGGCATCTGCAGGTAAAAACCTTGGTCACGAATGCTTTCAAGCACTTTTGCAGTATCGGCGCGCGCCAATTTACGTTCGGCCGTTAGTGGCATATCCATAGAGTGAACGGGAGTACCAAAGATCTCGATAAGGGCCTCTGGAACACGCTCTAGACCTTCACGCTTATCAACGTAGAGGTACATCTCATCTTTTTTTGAGCTTTTATAAATAGAACAAATTAACATCAGTTTGACTCGTTTAATTCTGCTAGCTGATCAAGCAGAGCCTGACCAATCAAAGGTTTTCGCCATCCACACAGGCTATCTGGCAATTCGTAATGACCTGTCTCAACACCTGTGCGAATCAACGCTTCAATATCTCGCTTTCTGAGCATCAGCTCCGGCGCCACATTATGTTGCTCCGCCGCTTTGGCGCCTACTGCACGTAAGGCTTTAAGGTGAGCATGAAACTTGAACTTCAAAGGCTGCTCAATCGGTTCTGGCGGGTTATCTTGGGCTGACTTATCAGCATTTTTTAGGCAGCGAATAATATCGTTACCAAAATCCCAGACGTTGCCTGAACGCAACCCTTCAATTTTTCTCAAATCGTCGCGCTTATTGGGCCACTGCTGAATCACATCGATAATCTGATGGTTAGACAAGATGCGATTGCGGGCTTTATCCCTCAAACGGCTGGTGCGTTCACGCCAAATGGTCAGGTCTCGCAGAGCCGCTAACTTACGCGTCGGAATATTCCAGAGCTGTGAGAAACGTCGATAGTAGTCATCAATATTCGCTTCGTTAGCAATGACACTGGCAACTAGCTCTTCGCACTCCTCTTTGACCCACTCGGTGCGCCCCAACTTCTCAAGCTCTTTAAACTGCATCTGAACGATTTCGGCTAGGTAGCAGACATCCAGTGCCGCATAGAGTGTCTGATTATCAGTTAGCGGGCGTTGTAGCCAGTCGGACTTGGTTTCACCCTTATCCAGATCGATATCCAGCGCATGTTTAACAAGACGCTGAAGTCCCATACTGAAACCCCAACCACAAAAAGCGGCCGCGACTTGGGTATCAAACATCGGTGAGGGTGCCGCTTTATAGCGATGTTTAAACAACTCAACATCTTCTCCACAAGCGTGCAGAACCTTTAAGACCTGAGGCGCTTCTAGCAGCTCTCTGAATGGGCGCCAGCGTTTTATAGGCAGTGGATCAATCAGATAAACACTGTGCTGATCAGCGACTTGAATCAGGCCTGGCTTTGCGTAGAAGGTGGAGGTACGAATGAACTCAGTATCCAAGGTAATCAACGGCACCTCTAACCACTGCTGACAGTAGTGAGCCAACTGCTCTTCGGTATCGATCCAGATTGGGTTTTTGGCCGCTTGTCTCAGCTTGGCAAAGTCGTAACCGCTAAAATCTATCAACTTATCGCTCCATCTGGCGGCGACCGGCCAGCGCATGCGCCAGAGTACCGCCATCTACGTACTCAAGCTCGCCACCTACAGGCACCCCGTGAGCAATACGACTGATACTGACATCAACATCGCGAAGCTGTTCGGCAATGTAGTGAGCGGTCGCTTCACCCTCTACCGTTGGATTGGTGGCCAACACCAGTTCGTTAATCTCGCCCTGGTAGACTCGATCCAAAAGCTGATCGATTTTCAAATCTTCCGGCCCTACTCCATCGATCGGCGACAGGTGCCCGCCCAATACAAAATAGAGGCCTGCGTAGCCCCCCGTCTGCTCGATCGCCATCAGATCAATCGGTGATTCCAAAACACACAAGGTTTTACGATCACGCGCTGCATTACTGCAGATATCGCAGACGGCCTGCTCAGAGAGCGAGTGGCATTGTTCACACTCACCAATATTCTGAGCAGCATCAGCCAGCGCACCACTGATCTGGATGGCAGCATCGCGATCACGCTCTAACAGGTGCAACGCCATACGCTGAGCCGTCTTAGGGCCCACTCCCGGTAGGCGACGCAGTGCGCTGATTAGCGATTCTAGCTTAGGGGTTAACGACATAATTAAAACGGCATCTTAAAGCCAGGTGGCATACCCATACCTTGGGTGATTTTCGACATCTGCTCTTGGCTGGTGGTTTCAACCTTACGCACCGCATCATTAACCGCTGCAGCGATAAGATCTTCTAGAATCTCTTTATCCTCTTCCATCAAAGAGTCATCGATGCTGACACGTTTTACGTCGTGACGACCGTTCATAACGATGCTGACAAGACCTGCACCCGCTTCACCCGTCACTTCAGCGCGAGCGATCTCCTCTTGCGCTTTCTGCATGTCCTCTTGCATCTTTTGGGCCTGCTTCATTAGGTTGCCCATTCCACCTTTCATCATAACTATGACCTCACTCTATCTCTAAAGGCTCAACGGAGAGTTCATCTAACTGTCCATCGAACATCTCAATTAATCGTTCCACATTGGGATCTTGTTTCAAATGCCTTACCGCCGCTATGCGTCGCTCTTCAGCACGGCGAATGCGGTAGTTCACCGGCGTTTCACGCGTCTGTTCAGCCAGCTGAAAATCGACCGACATCGGCTCTTGGAAAAATGCGGTTATCGCATCAGCAATACGTTGTTTGTGCTGATCATTAAAGAGCGCTTCCTGCTCAGCCGTATAGTGCAACACCATACGATTCCCCTGAAGTGTCTCTAAGGACATCGCCTTAGCCAAGCTCTCGGTCATACCGGTTAGATTCAGTTGTGTAATTAAATGCACCCAATCTTCAAGTGCAACGTTGGAGAGCGTAATTGATTTTTCTGCAGTTTTTTTAGCCTGTTCAATATGCTCAACCGGCTCAAATGGCTTAACCTCTTCAACTACTGGTTGCTCATCCGGCTTATCGTAGGTTGCCAGTGGCGTCTCTTCGCCAAACAGATCAATCGCACTGTCGTTAGATTCAACGAGTTCAGCAGCCGGCTCGCCCATGGGTTTATCTATGGGCTCAACTGGCTTAAATGGCTCAGTTGATTCAACCCTAGCGGACTCCAACGGAGCCGATACGGCCTCCATCGAGTCCGCTTCAAACTTTTTTGCCGTTGGCTCCTGATCTGCATAGGCCTCAGCGGGAATATCCTCCCATGGCGGGGGATCATTCACTGGAGCAGACTCTGGCTGCGCTAGCGTCGCTTGAGTCTCTAGCGGCTTTTCAACAACTGGCGTTTCGATCGCTGGCTGTGGTTCCGGCTCACTGACAGCAGGCTCATTTTCAACAGGCCTAGAGATCTCAGACGGCTTAACGGGTGGCGCATCGATAGGACGCTGATCGACAGGACGGAAGGCCAACATACGTAACAAGCACATCTCTAATGCTTCACGAGGGTTCGGTGACATCGGCAGATCACGACGGCCTGTTAATGCGATTTGGTAGTAGAGCTGTATCTCTTCTGCACGCACCTTGCCAGCAAGCGCTTGAATCTGAGCCTGATCCCCTAAGCTATTATCGATCGCAGCAGGCACCACTTGAGCCAAGGCTACTCGATGCAGAATCGAGATCATCTCAGCTAATACACCAGCAAAATCGGGCGAAAACTCAGCCATGGCTGCTACTCGATCGATCGTTGCTTTACCGTCACCGGCCACAATCGCATCCAGTAGATCAAACACCAAGCGATGATCAATGGTACCCAACATAGCACGCACATCACCTTCACGCAGCGCACCAGAGCCAAACGCAATGGCCTGATCGGTCAACGACAGCGCATCACGCATAGACCCATCCGCAGAACGCGCAATCAGCCAGAGTGAAGCGTCATCAAAGGGGATGGACTCTTCGCCCAGTACAAACTGAAGGTGAGAGACGATCTTCTCTGGCGCCATGTTCTTCAGGTTGAACTGAAGACAACGACTCAAAATGGTCACTGGCAGTTTCTGTGGATCGGTTGTCGCCAGTAGGAATTTAACGTGCGGTGGTGGCTCTTCCAACGTCTTCAACAAGGCATTGAATGACGAGGTCGACAACATGTGTACCTCGTCTATTAGGTAGACTTTGTAGCGACCTTGAGTTGGTGCGTATTGCACGTTCTCTAACAGCTCACGGGTATCTTCCACTTTGGTACGTGAAGCCGCATCGACCTCGATAAGATCAACAAATCGACCTTCAGCAATTTCGATACAGGAGCTACAACGACCACATGGCTCCGAGCTGACGCCCTCTTGGCAGTTCAGCGCTTTAGCAAACAGACGTGCAATGGAGGTTTTACCCACACCTCGCGTGCCGGTAAACAGATAGGCGTGGTGCAACCGGTTCTCGTCGAGCGCATTCACAAGCGCTTTTAGAACGTGCTCCTGCCCTACCGTTTCAACGAAACGACGGGGACGCCATTTACGGGCTAAAACCTGATAACTCATCCTATCCTCGGTGGTCGGAAAATTTTAACCCGATACTAACATTTATCGTTGGTGAGGGAGAGTCAAACAGCGGGAATTTTTACCAGAAATGGAGATGGCCCCACCAGCCACATCCCGGCACATGAGTCGACCGCTGTGGCTGCTCCCTTCCGGGCCTGACCAGGTTCACGGTTTATCATTGCGGGAGGACCAATGGAGCCACCACAAAAACACCTCGAATGAGGAGCGCGAAGTATAAGCACCCCGCTAGGCTATTGCAAATGAAGTTAAAGCAGACCTGACAGCATCACACCCGCCAGAAGCGTCAATGCCACCGCCATGCCTCGATTGATTCGCTGCTCGTGCTTTTCCAGTAGCGCCAAGCTTTTGCGTGTACTTAGCAGTAGCGAAACGATGATGTACCAGAGGGTATCAGTAACCCAGGGCGTTACGACCAGCAGCGTCTGCGTTTCAAAGGTTGATTCAGAGCCGACAAAAGGGGCAAAAATCGCAATAAAAAAGAGCATCAACTTAGGATTGAAGGTCGCAATAACGGCCCCATCACGAATCGCCTGCCAATAACTGGTTCGCGCGCGCTCTTCAGGCGCAATCTTCATCGATCCACCCTGCCAAGCGCCGCGTGCCATGTTCAGTAGATAAAGGGCGGCGATGACGGTTAAACCCACCTCTATCCAAGGCAAACGAGCCAGCAGCTGACTTAACCCTACGACCGTCAATAGAGCCCAACCACCGACCATTAAACCGTGCGAGATTGCAGTTAATAGACCATGAACACGGGATCCATTTAACGCCTGGTTTACAACAACCAAAAGGCTGGGACCGGGTGAAACTGCCCCCAAAGTACAGACCGCTAATAGGGTTAACCACTCAACTAAATTCACAAATACCTCAATGAAAAAGCTATGTTAAACTCCGCGCATTCTAGAACTTATGGAAACAGGTGTCATGGCGGGATCACTTCAGGACCAATTGTTAAAAGCGGGCCTTGCTAACAAACAACAGGCAAAAAAGGCGACGATTGAGAAGCGCAAAAAGAAAAAGCAGTCTCCTGATGAGGTCGCTGCAGAAAAAGCCAAACAGCAAGCGGATATCCAAGCCAAACGCGAGCAGAAAGCGGCACAAGATCGCGCCTTGAATGAGGCACGTGATGCCGAACAGGCCGAGAGAGCGATCGATGCTCAAGTGAAGCAGCTGATTGAACATCATCAAATTACAATATCAGAGCGCGCAGAGACTCGTTACCAGTTCGCTGATGGCAAGACCATCAAGCACATCTACATCGATGAATCGATGTTTCAGCCGCTTACTCGCGCCCAGATACGGGTCGCTAAACTCGGTGAAGGTTATGCTTTAGTACCGGCCGTTGTGGCAGAACGAATAGAACAGCGTCGTCCTGAACGAATCATTCCTCTGTCTAGCGATCAACAGGTGAGTGATGAGGATGATCCTTATGCGGATTACGCGATTCCTGATGATTTGATGTGGTAGGTTGGAGCTTAAATAGAAGGCGGATGACAGGCTAAAGCCAGTCACCGGTGCACGTAACGTATTACGGAGTCATGGTGACTGGCCTTCAGCCTGTCACCCGCTCTGACAGCGTTTTCCAGAGACTCACTCAGAATACCGCCTAGGAACACGCGCTGTTAGCCCCGCAAACAGCGTGTAGTCGATGGTATCGCAGCATTTAGCGACCCTATCCGCAAGTAACTGTTCATTGAACATGATCACCTCATCACCTACCGACACTGACGGCAAATCGGTCACATCAACGGTAATCATATCCATTGAGACACGACCGACGATCGGTGCTTCAACACCATTAACCAACACAGGTGTACCTTGCTTCGCTTGGCGCGGATAGCCATCGGCATACCCAATGGCGATCGTCGCAATTTTACGAGGTGATTCCGCGGTATAGGTTGCACCGTAACCCACCGACTCACCCGGTGAAATATCGCGCAACGCAATAATGGCTGTTTTCAGCGTCATAGCAGGCTGCAAACCTTGCAAACCCAGCTCACTCGGCGTTCCACCATAAAGCCCAATGCCTAGCCTCTGCCAACTATCAGCAGGCGTTGCTTGGGTAAAAATTCCGGCAGAGTTAGCAAAACTACTGAGGTTAGTTTTGACTGGATTAAACCGCGACTGTGCAACCTCATTACGAGGATGGGCAGGCTGATCGGCGCAGGCAAAGTGACTCATCATAACCGGTGTAGGCAGTCCCTCTATAGAGGAGAACTGCTCCATTACACCCGCTACGGCATCTGCATCAAAACCGAGGCGATGCATACCAGAGTCCACTTTTAACCAGATCTGTGGTCGCCAATCGGTCGTCGACAGATAGCGAATTAGCCACTCAATTTGATAGTCACTGTGACAGACCACCCAAAAGTTTTGACGCTCACAAGAGGCTAACTCCTCCTCTGAAAAGCAACCTTCAAGCAGCAGAACAGGCGCTTTAAGGCCACCCTCACGCAGCTCTAGCGCTTCCTCGATAGAGGCAACACCAAAGGCATCGGCATCAGACTCTAAGGCTAGCGCCACCTTAACAGCGCCATGACCATAAGCATTCGCTTTAACCACGGCCAGAGTTTTGGCCTGCAGATTTTGCTGCTTGGCCAGTGCCAAATTATGTTTGAGGGCAGCTAAATCAACCTCAGCAACAAGAGGACGAGGCATGATTAGTCGGCTGTCACCATGATGGCATCGATCTCGATATCGACTGACTTAGGCAACTCTTTCACAGCAAACGCAGCACGCGCTGGATAGGGCTCGTCGAAGTAACGCGCCATCACCTCATTGACCTTGGCAAAGTGCGACATATCACTCAAAAGAATAGTCAATTTCACTGCTTCGTTGAGCGAGCCACCTGCCGCTTCAGCAATCGCTTTTAAATTTTCAAACACCTGAACGGCCTGCGCTTCGAAGCTTTCAGTCACCAGCTCCATCGATTCTGGAATCAAAGGAATCTGACCTGAGATGTAGACCGTGTTACCCACTTTGACAGCTTGTGAATAGGTACCAATGGCAGCCGGTGCATTGGGTGTAGAGATGGTGCTGCGATTAGACATGAAGCGCTCCTGATCAAGAATATTAAACTCAGGCCATTATCGCAGAGATCCTGGTTCTGACAAGTAGTAGAACTTTGTTTACTATTAGCCAACTAATTTGGGAGCCAAGATGAAACGCGCTGATCAACTACTGCTGGATAAAGGTCTGTGTGATAGTCGCACGCAAGCACAACGTACCATTAAAGAGGGGCGCGTTAGCTACCTTGATAAAGCCTGGCGCACCTTAAGCAAACCCGGCATCAAGCTTCCCGAGTCGACTGAGTTTCAGGTGACTCTGTCTGAAGTCGACCAGTACGTTTCGCGTGGTGCACTGAAACTGAAAGGCGCCGTTGAGATCTGCCAAATTGATCTTAACGATGTTCATGCCATCGATGTTGGACAATCAACCGGTGGCTTTACCGATTACCTCGTTCAACAGGGTGCCGCCTCTGTACTAGGTATTGAAGTGGGACATGACCAGCTGGCACAGAAGCTGAGATCCAACCCAAAGGTGACCTGCCTTGAAGGCTATAACGCGCGTGAACTCAAGCCTGAGCTAAAAGCACACAGCCCCACTGGACAGTTTGATCTAGCCGTTATGGATGTCTCATTCATTTCGCAAACCCTTATTTTGCCGGGACTTTGCCAACTACTGGACAGAGGGAGCTACCTAGTCACACTGGTGAAACCTCAGTTTGAGTTAGGAAAGGAGCACATAGGCAAGGGGGGAATCGTCAAATCGACGGATCTCTATAAAGAGCTGGAGGAGCGTTTTAAAACGCTGATGTCCGAGTTAGAGATGAGAGTAGTGACCTACATCGACAGCCCTATTAAAGGGGGTGATGGGAATCACGAGTTTCTGCTCGTCGCAGTAAAAGACCCGCTCACCCAATAATGGGGAGCGGGAAACCTGGACGGTTTAAAACTTAATTAATCGGCCTGACGACGCAGGAAGGCTGGGATATCCAAGAACTCCATATCATCAGTACCGGTTTTCTGTTGTACTGGCTCTTCCATCTCAACCGCCTGCTCGGCTTGTTGAGCCTGACGATTACGGATTACTGTTGGCAACTCAAGCTGGCTGAAATCAGAGGCCGTAGGTGGCGCCGTTTTCACCTCTACTTGAGTTGGACCACCGGTTGTCACATCACTGTTTACAACACGGGCACCCGCCTGTTGAGCCTGAGCTAAACCAGTCGCTACTACCGTGACTTTGAGCTCTTCACTCATATCTGGATCGATAACGGTACCGACCACAATGGTCGCATTGTCTGACGCGTACTCTTCAACAATTTCACCCACTTCAGCGAACTCACCCAGGCTAAGGTCCATACCCGCTGTGATGTTCACCAAAATGCCACTTGCGCCTTTCAGATCAACATCTTCAAGCAGTGGACTCTTAATCGCCGCTTCCGTCGCTTCTGCTGCACGCTCATCACCACGTGAATGACCAGTACCCATCATGGCCATGCCCATTTCAGACATCACCGTACGAACGTCTGCAAAGTCGACGTTGATCATACCCGGACGGATAATGAGGTCAGCAATGCCTTGAACGGCGCCCTTAAGTACATCGTTGGCTTCACCAAAGGCTTTGATCAAGCTGGTGTTTTTACCTAGCACAGGAAGCAGTTTCTCGTTAGGGATAATAATCAGAGAGTCGACCTGCTCCTGCAGCTCACGAATACCCTCTTCCGCAATCTTCATGCGTTTTTTGCCTTCAAATGGGAAGGGTTTAGTGACGACCGCCACCGTCAGAATTCCCATCTCTTTAGCCACTTCGGCAACGATCGGTGCAGCACCCGTACCGGTACCACCACCCATGCCAGCAGTGATGAAGACCATGTCGGCACCACGCAGAGAGTCGGCAATCTGTTCACGGTCAGAGACCGCTGCCTGACGACCAACATCCGGGTTAGCGCCCGCACCCAAGCCTTTCGTCATATCACCACCGATATGAAGGGCTGTACTGGCGGCCATTTTTCCAAGTGCCTGAGCATCGGTATTGGCACAGATAAAATCTACACCCTCTACATCCGACGCGACCATGTGGTTGACTGCGTTACCGCCACCACCACCGACACCGACAACTTTGATTACTGCGTTCTCGTTTGTATCTTCTACTAACTCAAACATATCTTCCTCCAGGTTTTATGTAAGGCAGGCCCGATCTTTGCCGGTTACTGCCAACTAAGCTCTGATTAAAAGTTACCTTTTAACCAAGATTTTGTTTTAGAGACCCACCCTTCTGATGGCTCTTTTTTAACTCGTTTTTTCTCAGGCTGATGCTCAGCAATATCGTCCGGCATCAAACCAAAATCGGTCATTGTTTCGGCATCCACATGCTGATCAAGGTCGTTATCCGCCGAGTAGAGCAACAGACCAATCGCCGTTGCGTAGATAGGGTTACTCAACAGATCATCAACACCGCCTACACCCGTTGGCTTAGCCAAACGAACAGGCATGTGGAATATCTCTTCAGCGAGCTCAACCGCGCCTTCCATCTTCGAAGTACCGCCGGTCAGGACGATGCCGGCTGCCGCTAGATCTTCAAACCCACTGCGGCGAAGCTCTTGCTGAACTAGGGTAAACAGCTCTTCATAACGCGGCTCCACCACTTCAGCCAGAGCTTGGCGTGATAGATCTCGCGCAGGACGATCACCGACGCTTGGAACTTTGATCGTCTCATCAGCACGCGCTAACTGCGCCAATGCACAGGCGTACTTCATTTTGATCTGATCGGCATGCTGCATTGGGGTGCGCAATGCCATGGCAATATCATTGCTGACTTGATCGCCCGCAACAGGAATCACAGCTGTGTGACGAATTGAACCTTGAGTAAAGATCGCGATATCGGTGGTACCACCGCCGATATCAACCATGCAGACACCCAGATCCTTCTCATCATCAGTCAACACCGCGTAACCCGATGCCAACTGCTCAAGAACTACGGCATCGATCTCAAGACCACAGCGGCGAACACACTTCTCAATATTCTGAATGGCGTTAGTCGCACCGGTAATCAGATGAACCTTAGCTTCCAAACGCACACCGGACATGCCAAGCGGCTCTTTGATGCCCTCTTGGTTATCAATCAAATACTCTTGCGGAAGGATGTGCAGAATGCGCTGATCCGCCGGAATCGCGACCGCTTGAGCAGCCTCAATGACACGCTCTACGTCTGATTGAGTCACCTCTTTACTCTGCAGAGCAACAATACCGTGTGAGTTTTGACTCGCAATATGGCTACCAGAGACGCCCACACTGACTGAGTGAATTTTGACTCCCGCCATCAACTCAGCCGCTTCAACCGCTCGCTGGATCGACTGCACAGTAGATTCGATGTTAACGACCACACCGCGTTTTAAACCGCGTGATGGGTGAGAGCCGACGCCCACGACCTCAATATCACCGTCCGTACCGATCTCGGCCACCATACAGACGACCTTAGAGGTACCGATATCAAGAGCTACAATCATTTTTGAATCCACGATTCACACCCAATTTTCATTACGTTTAACCATTGTTATGCGCTCTCCGGCGCGTACTCCAAGTGATTGACGATTTCGCGTAAAGCAAACGACGTCTGCATACGTGAAACATGCGGTAAATCACTCAAAACCTTTCGGCGCAACCGTTCAAAGTCACGCAAATCTCTTGCTGCTACCTTTAATAGATAATCCGCATCGCCGCTCATTAGGTAACAGAATCTGACACTCGGGACCTTAGCAACCGCACGCTCAAACTCTGATTGAGCCGCATCAGACTGGCTATCGAGCGTAATTTCAACCATGACGGTGGCGGTATAACCAACCTTATCGGGATCTACGAGTGCGGT
Organism: Marinobacterium sp. xm-a-152; assembly: GCF_013282965.1. NCBI lineage: Bacteria > Pseudomonadati > Pseudomonadota > Gammaproteobacteria > Oceanospirillales > Oceanospirillaceae > Marinobacterium > Marinobacterium sp. xm-a-152. The sequence goes on from NZ_WBYI01000005.1 coordinate 220,676, forward strand.
GTAACCAGAAATGATGCCGTCTTTTTCTAGACGTGCGATACGGCGAGACACGGCCGAGCCTGAGAGACGAACGCTATCCGCGATCTCATTCGTGGTGCGACGTCCATCTTGCTGGAGCGCACGAATTATCTCCCAATCTTTAGCATCCACAGATTACAAATCCTAAAGCCAGTGATGACGATTAAATCGTCCATTGCTCAAAATATACACAACCCAACCAAGCATTCCAACACTTAACGCAAAATATTTGCGTTTATCTTTAATTTAATGACAAATTTTTGCAAAAACTACCAATGCAACCCATATAAATCATATAAATAACAATATTTTCTAATTTACGCACAAATTTTGCGTCATTATTGAGAAATAAACAGTAACTTAATTATATTTACAAAAAATTAACGAAACTAATGCAAATTATAGATATGAAACAACAATACTAACACACAAATAAAACGCCAATAATTTTTAATTTATGCAAAATATTTGCATTAAAATTAGATTGTAAGCACAAAATCAAAATATATTATTGATAACCGGCAAAAACACTCTCTTAGGTTTACATTAGATTTACACATAACATCGCAACATTTTTGCGTCATAAGAACTAAAAACAAAAAACGCAGCCGAGGCTGCGTTTTTAGGTAGGACAAATTAACGATTAGGGCCAGTAGATATAGAGCACCGCAATAGAGGCCAAGGTAGCAGGAACTGTTAAGAATAGTGCCTTGGTAGCACCGATCAATTTGACCACCAATAACTGATGCACGATCGGGAAGGTGATGAACATTGAGCTCAATGGAATCGACCAGTGCAAGGTCTGAAATCCATAGGCCAGAGAACCCACCAGCGTTAGGGCAGCAAGATTACCGAGCACCACCATCATGACCATATTCTGCTTCACCGCAAACCATGCAGGACGATCAGATTCTGGCATTTTGTTGATGGCACCTACACTCAGCGCAGCCGACATTGAGAAGACGCCGGTTAACAGAAAGATGTATAGCGATTCGTTCATAGTTATAATCTCCTTTTAGCGATATTGTACGGACCTGCACAGAGATTAAAATGAAAGTTAGACAAATAATTTTAGGATCGCTCACTGCACTTGCACTCACTCCAACCGCCAACGCTCTTAGCGATGAAGGGAAGCACTGGGTGTGCGAAACCGAGTCTCTCTATCGCTCGCTGTTGAGCGCACGTCTATACGGAGTGGGCAAGGAGCCAGAACAGGGCTGCCAAACCCTACCTACCGGTGTCGCAATCAGCCAGCAAAGCTGCATTGAGTCTGATATTAAACTTTGCCAATACCTTTGGACCGAAGATGGAAAGAGCGTCACCATGTGGGGCAGTGCTATCATCTCCACCCTTAATCAATAACTGAGTATCCCATGCCTGACTTTCTCGTCGACGAACAGGTCGAAGACTATGCCTTTATCTCTACTTCAGCAGAGCCCGAACTCCTGCAAGAGTTGATCGACCAAACCAACCAAAATATGGGATGGCCGCAAAAGCTATCTGGCCGCCTGGTCGGCCGAACACTTAAGATGCTCTCTGCGATTGCTCAGCCGAAACGCGCCCTTGAAATTGGTATGTTCACAGGCTATTCAGCGCTATCCATTGCGGAAGGTATGCCGGAAGATGGCAAGCTTATCTGCTGTGAAACCAACCCACGCGCGATCGACTTCGCAAAAACTTTTTATGAGCGAAGCGAACACGGCAAGAAGATTGAAGTGATCTTCGGCCCTGCCATCGACACCCTTGAGACTCTCGCAGATCAACTCGATGGCCCATTGGATTTCACCTTTATCGATGCCGACAAACGCAACTACCTAAACTACTACTTAAAGGTTAAAGAGCTGACTCGCCCAGGTGGCTTAATCGTACTTGATAACGTGCTCTGGTCTGGCAAGGTCATTCAACCAGAATCCGATATCGATGATGTGTTAGTTGAAACAAACCGACTGATTGCAGAGGACCCCGAGGTGGAAAACGTCTTTCTGACTCTGCGCGACGGTGTCAACGTCGTTCGAAAGCTCTAAATTGAACGTCATGCATATCTTAAGAAAAAAATTTCATGGGATATGCAATTTTCATGAAATCCACTCACGTTTATACTAAGCCACACTTAAAAGAAGCAATTGGAATAGAGATGAGCTGCTCACTTCAGGACAAATTAATCGGTACGGACCAAGGGGTTTATGTCATCGGTACTACCCCACCCAAAATGGGCACCGAAGATGAAGTGATGTCAGGCATTGCTGACAAGCTGCTGTAACGACTCGACCGTATCGCGTTCGATGGCATTATCGTTTATGACATTCAGGACGAGAGCACTCGCATCGACACACCTCGCCCATTCCCCTTTGCTCAAACACGTGACCCGCGCCACTACGCTAAATTGCTTCACGAAAAGAGCGGCTGCGGAACCATCACCTACAACAGTGTTGCTCAAGGTAGTCGACAAGAGTTTGAAGAGTGGGTAGAAGAGACGACTGAGACCTACCACCAGAACAATATCGTCCTGGTTGGCGCCCCCTCCTCGGAAGGTGACTACAAGTTCAGTTTGAATGATGCCTACCAATCACTGGAAGAGTCTCATAAAACAATTGCCCTTGGCGGTGTCTGTATCGCAGAGCGCCATCAGAAAAAAGGCGATGAACACGAGCGCATGGTGACCAAGCAGAAAGAGGGCTGTCACTTCTTCATCTCGCAAGCGGTTTATAACGCACAAGCGACCATCGACATGCTGACCTCCTATGCTCGTCGCTGCAAACAGCTCGATATGGAGCCGGCACGAATCATTTTGACTTTCACACCTTGTGGCAGTGAGAAGACCCTTGAGTTTATGAAGTGGTTGGGTATTTCGGTACCAGAGGCGACCAGCTACCGAATTTTGGATGCCGATCAGCCACTTAAAGAGTCTATTAAGATCTGTTACACCAACTTGCAGATGATTTTGGAATCTTGCGCCGAATTGGATCTACCGCTCGGCTTAAATATCGAGAGTCTTACGAACCGCAAAGAGGAGATTGATGCGGCAATACAGCTTTACTCTTTGCTGCGCGCCCGAATGGAACTGGCACTCTCGGAGCGAGCAATCGGCCTCTAACCGCCCGCTAACTTAACGGTAAAACCCTCTTTCTCTAAGAGGGTTTTAAGTTTGTCGCGGTGATCACCTTGAATCTCAATAATTCCCTCTTTGACAGCACCGCCTGAACCACACCCCTGCTTCAACTTTTTCAGAAGCGTCTTTAATTCAGACTCAACTCTTGGCACACCGGAAATGGTAGTGACGGCTTTGCCTTTTCGCCCAGAGGTTTCACGACGAATGCGAACTACCCCATCCATTGCGGCAATGCGCGTCTGCTCTGCCTGCTCTGAACAGATACAAGCGGTTAACGCTTCGCCACAATCAGGACAGAGGTTACCTTTTTCCGTGCTGTAGACGAGTCGACTAAGCTGATCTTGAAGTGATGCCATATTAAACCTTTATTCCTCCACCGATCTGTCGAGCAAGGTAGCTTGCATAGGAGTCGGTCATACCGCTAATAAAGTCCAAGGCACGCATGTAGCCTTGATAGAGCGACTCACCCGAAGAGGGGGCATGAATCCCCATCAGACCGATAATCTTTTCACTGCGATAACAGAGATCTTCTCCCTGCTTTTGGTGCTGCTCCCAGACCGCCTCGATAAAAGCCTCAACCAACACACCTAGAATAGTATAGGCACCCACCTCTAGCTCTGCTTTTCGATTGTCTGGAAAGACCCGCTCTTGGGCGATACGTTTCGCTGCAGCCAACCCATCTCTGACCATGGGGTCACCGTCACTGAGAAGCTCGCCCTGATATTGGCCTGACATAATCTCAGGCAGCTGATCGGCAAACACCTGCACCGCTGAGTCGACCATATTCTCCATCGCTCGACCACGAAGCGCCGAAATCTTGCGACGTGCAGAGGCCTGCGTCGCGAAGATCTCATCATCAAACTCCAGGTCGCCGCAAAGCGTTAACAAGATAGGTTTAACCTCATCGAAACTAAGCAGGTTCAACTCAATAGCATCTTCAAGATCCAATATGGCGTAGCAGATATCATCAGCCGCCTCCATAAGGAAGTTCAGAGGGTGACGCGCCCAACGATCCTCTTCAAGCTGAGGCAAACCAAGATCTTTCGCCAGTGATGCCACCAGAGGAAGTTCCGCTTGATAACAGCTGAACTTACCCTTTTTACCACCGTGACGCGCCGTCCAAGGGTATTTCAATAGTGTCCCTAGGGTTGGGTAGGTTAAACGCAGACCACCATCAAAGAGATGGTTCTCGATCTTGGTAACGACTCTAAGCCCCTGCGCATTGCCTTCAAAGGTTTTCAGATCTAAAAACTCGTCGTCAGAGAGCTGCGAAAAACGCTCATCCTCTTGACGCTGACGGAACCAATCACGAATGGCGTACTCGCCAGCATGACCAAAAGGGGGGTTACCAATATCGTGAGCCAGACAGGCCGACTGAACAATCATCCCCAAGTCATCAGGCGATATGCCCTTAGGTAGCTGATCAGCAATCAACTCGCCGGCACGAATGCCCAGACTACGCCCAAGACTGCCAACCTCAATGGAGTGAGTCAGACGAGTATGGATGTGATCGTTAAGGGACATAGGGTGCACTTGCGTCTTACGACCCAAGCGACGGAAAGCACTACTAAAGATGATTCGGTCATGATCTTTGTGGAAGTGGCTTCGACCCTGCTCTGCCGATTCTACTTCGTCGTGACCATAACGTTTGCGCGTTAGCAGCCTTTCCCAATCCATTTACACTCTCCCAAAAACAAGGTTTGGAGTGTGCACTTTCCGACACAAAATTTCCACAAAACCCATAGCTAACAGCCTGTGAAGAATTAAAAACCAATCGACAACCGATAAAAAGCCGTAACAAACATTACAAAAGAGTCTTGCGCAACCTGATTGCGTGTTATATCTTTTATGAAATCGTTTTCATAAATTACACGACGGTATACCATGCTGTCATGAAAAACTTGAAAACGTTGCCAAGAAAATGGCGACGTCACAAAAATAAGAGGCAACAACATGAAAAAGCTAACCTTAGCAATTGCAGCCACTATATTGGCTTCTTCAGCGCAAGCATCCACCCCCAAACAGGGTGGAACATTGACAGTACCCATCATCACCCAGACATTCGTATCAGACTTTAACCCCTACTCTGGTGCGCAAGCTGACATGGTTAGTGGCACGATGTACGAGCCTTTGTATGTAATCAATACTTTGAAGGGTGATATCAACTGGCGCCTTGCTGAGAGCTATGAATACTCAGACGATCTAATGTCCATGACCATCAACCTAAAGAGTGGTCTAACCTGGTCGGATGGACAAACGATCGATGCAGATGATCTTCTTTTCTCACTAAATCTTGGCAAAAACGACGCAAAATTAGACGCTACCGGTCAATGGGGTTCGAAAAAGTTTGAGTCAGTTGAAAAAATCGACAACCTAACAGTAAAAATCAACTTCACCGCTAAAGACAGTACAATTGACTGGCATCTTCCGAGACTACATGTTGTTCCAGAACATATTTTTGCGGGTGTTGAAGACATTTCATTGTTTAAAAATGAGAACCCAGTAGGTTCAGGTCCTATTACTGAAGTAAAACAGGTTCGTGACAACCAAATTGAAATATGTCGCAACCCTAATTATTACAAAGCCGATCAGGGACTGCCCTACCTGGATTGTATTAAATTCCGCCAATACACAGACAACTCTCAAATTCAGGCAGCTCTAATTAACGATGAGATTGATTGGGGCTCAAACTTCATTTCAGACATAGACAAAACTTATGTAGCAGCGAGCCCTGAAACACACGGTTATTGGTACCCTGCTAACGACCTGATCAATATTTACTTGAATACTCGCGAACTCCCGTTCAGTGATGTTCGCTTCAGACAGGCGTTTTCAATGGCCATGGACCGAGAACTAATTGTTGATCTGGCCGCTTACGGATACCCAACCGTTGAAACGCATGTAACCGGAATTGGAGAATTCTTCAAAACACACTTCAATGACGAAGTTAATGCGAAATACGATTACCTAGCAGAATATAACCCTGAAAAAGCAATGCAATTGCTGGATGAAGCTGGGTACAAAGATATTGATGGGGATGGTTTTGTAGAGAATCCCGACGGTTCACCAATCGACTTTGAGATTCAGGTTGTTAATGGTTGGACAGACTGGGTTCAAACAGTGCAAATGGTTAGTGAGTTTCTAGCTGAAGTTGGCATTAAAGCCTCTACCAAAACAGTTGACTGGTCTGTATATGATACCGCCCTGAAAGATGGTACCTATCAGGCGTCCATCAACTGGTCTCGAACAAACGGCGAAGATCCGATCCAAGCCTACAGCGATTACTACTACACAGCTAAACAGGGACTCTCTTGGCATACCAATCACGGTATCAGCAGCCCAGAGGTCGATGCCCTAATTGACGAGTACTCGGCTACATCTGACAAAACGCGTCGTAAACAGATACTGGCTGAACTAATGGACTTCACAGGGAAAAATCTCCCATTTGTTCCATTATTCTCAAACCCAACTTGGTATCAGTACAACTCGACTCGTATTGATGGCTGGCCAACCGAAGAAAATGACTTTGTTCAACCCGTATTCTATAACGGTGGTAACAAGCTGTTGGTCTTTGAGCAACTATACGCCAAGTAATCGATCTACCCCCAAACAGAGTTTGGGGGTATCAACAAACCCATCTTTGCTGCTCCAAATCAAACAGGTGATCTCATGGGCTTTATCCTTAGGCGCTTTATGTTTTATTTAATAGCGATACTAATTGCTATTACTTTCAACTTTCTCATTCCAAGACTCATGCCAGGTGATCCTGTTGACGCACTGTTTGCTAGTGCGCAAGGCAGAATGCCTTTGGAGACACTGCAGGCTTACAAAGAGATGCTCGGTTTTGTGGATGGGCCGCTTTGGATTCAGTATTTAGAATATCTAAAGAGCATATTCACCTGGGACCTTGGGCCGACGATCATGCTATACCCTCTTCCAGTATCAGAGCTGCTAGCGGCTAAGCTTCCGTGGACTATCGGCCTTGCCGGCATGTCTACTGTTATCTGTGTCATGATTGGTCTAATCATTGGTACATTCGCTGCCTACAACCGAGGTGGCTTTACAGACCGATTTATGCCTGCTTTCTGGGCATTTGTAGGTGCAATGCCACAACCTGTAACCGCACTATTTTTGTTCTTTATATTGGCACTTAGCTGGAAGGTTTTCCCTCTATCTTATGGTGCCAATCCGGATCTAGATCCCGGCCTTACATGGGAGTACATAAGCAGCGTACTTCACCACGCCATTCTTCCAATCACCTGTATGATTGTAGGTGGCATTGGCGCTTGGATATTTAACATGCGTAACGCAATGATTAACGTGCTAGGCGAAGATTATATCACCATGGCAAAAGCCAAGGGTTTGTCTAACCGAAGAGTAATGACCCACTATGCAGCAAGAAACGCACTCCTCCCGGTTGTAACTGCTGTTTCAATGCAAATAGGTTTCGTAATGGCTGGCGCCATCTTCATTGAGACAGTCTTCAATTACCCTGGAGTTGGGCTACTTCTATTCAAGGCCTTAGGAGCGCGCGACTACCCGACCATGCAAGCTTGCTTCTTAATGATCGTTGTCTTCGTTCTGGTATTTAATTTCATAGCCGACCTTCTTAACCTTTGGCTAGATCCTCGTCTGCGTAAATAATTAGAGGTTTTAAAAGTGTTTAATAATAAGTTCTTTTCATTTTTACGAAGATTTTATAAAGGAAATCCAGCAGCCATTATTGGTTCAATCATTGTAGCAACCGTTCTATTCATGAGTATCAACGCAAGCTGGATCGCAGAAAATGACCCAAATAAACGGGTTGCTCGAGGCCACCAACCGCCCAGCGCCGAACTGCTTCTTGGTTCAACACGCTCGGGTAAAGATGTATTCAGTCAAGTTCTACACGGTGGAAAGATCTCACTATTGGTTGCGTTCAGTGCCGCAGCTATCACAACTGTAATTGCCGTCGCAGTTGGCATTAGCGCTGGCTACTTTGGTGGTCGTGTTGATGAAATCCTGATGTCGATGACCAATATTGTTCTAGTATTTCCGCAACTCCCCTTACTAATCATCATCGCTGCATTTGTCGGGCAAGTGGGGCCACTGGTAATCGCCTTAATCATAGGGCTCTCTTCCTGGGCATGGGGTGCAAGGGTAATACGTTCTCAAACTATGGCGATAAGGAACAAGGAATTCGTTCTAGCAGCTGAAGTCATGGGAGAATCTAAATTTAGAATCATTTTTGTTGAGATCCTTCCCAACCTAATCAGCATAGTTGTTGGTGGAGCAATGGGCACCTGTATTTATGCGTTAATGGCTGAAGCAGGGCTAGAATTCTTGGGCCTAGGAGATCCAACCATAATCACTTGGGGCACTATGCTTTTTTGGGCTCAGTCTAATTCTGCATTCATTGTTGGCGCTTGGTGGGACATGGTCGTACCTGGGGCTGCAATAGCAATTTTCGGTGGCGGTTTGGCACTACTCAACATGTCCATTGACCAGGTTTCGAATCCAAAACTGAAAACAGGTGGCTACATTAAAACTTGGCGCAAGATGAAAGCAGAGACTGAAGCTAAGAGGGCAGCAGCATGAATGAACCACTGCTAACGATTAACGGGCTCTGTGTGGATTATGTCACTGATAACGGTAATGCGAGAGCCGTCAATCAAGTAGATTTAGAGATATATCCAGGCGAAACAGTCGGTTTAGCCGGAGAATCCGGTTGCGGTAAGAGTACATTGGCTTTTGCTATCGCCAATTTACACAGTGCACCTGCCCTTATAACAGAAGGTGAAATCCTTTTTGAAGGTCGTGATGTTCTTAAAATGTCAGACGAAGAGTTGCGCAGTTTTCGCTGGGCAAAAGCAAGCATGGTTTTTCAAAGCGCTATGAACGCGCTAAACCCTGTTATTACTATCGGAGAACAACTCACGGACGTCATCCTTGCACATGAAAACGTCACAAAAGAGGAGGCCATCAATCGTGCAAAAGAGAACCTCGAACTCGTTGGCATACACCCCTCTAGAATTAACTCCTATCCACACCAGCTCAGTGGCGGAATGAGGCAACGAGTTGTTATTGCTATCGCTTTGATACTTAGGCCAAAACTAATCATTATGGATGAGCCAACTACTGCGCTGGACGTAGTCGTTGAAAGAGACATTATGGACCAACTATATGATCTAAAAGAGCAGTTTGGCTTTGCGATTCTGTTTATTTCTCATGACCTGGGGCTTATGGGTGAGATCACTGATCGAATTGGTGTGATGTACGCTGGAAAGATGGTCGAACTGGGTAACACTAACGAAATAATGGATGAGCCTAAACACCCATACACTCAGGGCCTGTTAAAGTCTTTCCCTACCATTCATGGACCTAAAGTACGACTAGAAGGAATCCCGGGCAATCCGCTTAACCTCCTTGAAACACCTAATGGCTGTTTTTTCCAAGCAAGATGTGAGTTGTGTGAAGATGCGTGCAAACAGACCCAGCCTGAGCTCATCAAAATTAGTTCCGAATCAGATCGCAAGGCTGCTTGTCATTTAGTCGAGGTGAGAGCATAAGATGAACACACTTTCCCAAACAGTTTACGAACACTCACCGGTCATCGACAAAGATACACTTTCTGTTGATGATTTGGTTATTGATTTTGCTTTGGATAATGCTCTATTCAATCGCAAATACATGAGGGCGGTTAACGGTGTGAGCTTCACCATAAAATCGGGAGAAGCTTTGGCCGTTGTAGGTGAATCTGGAAGTGGCAAAAGCACCTGCGCACGAGCCCTAACACGCCTTTATGAACCTACTAGCGGTAATCTAAGCCTCAATGGGAAAAATATTAATGATAAACAAAACCCCATTAAACAGGCTGATCTAGCTAAAGAAATACAAATGATCTTTCAAGATCCATTTGGCTCACTTAATCCAGTTCATACAATCCGCCATCATCTATACAGACCTATCAAACTTCATATGCCACACCTTAAAGGTGAAGCCATTGAGAATTACATGATTCAGATGCTGGAGAAAGTAGGTCTTACACCGGCTAAGCAGACAGCAGACAAATATCCACACGAGCTCTCCGGCGGTCAGAGGCAGCGTGTCGCTATTGCAAGAGCCGTAGCCACGGGAGCAAAGTTCATATTGGCTGATGAGCCAATATCAATGCTAGATGTTTCAATTCGTCTGGGCATCTTAAACCTAATGTCTGACATGAAAGATGAAGGAATTGGCTTTCTTTATATAACACACGACATTGCAACAGCACGTTACTTTGCAGAAAGAACAGCCGTAATGTACGTGGGACACATGGTTGAATGGGGTGAAAGCGACTCTGTTACACAAAATCCACAACACCCTTACACACAACTGTTGATCAGTGCTGTACCCGAGGTTGGCAAAAAAAGAGTTGAAGGCTCAATCAAAGATAAAACGCAGGGTCAAATACCGTTATGGACCCCTGAATCAATAGGTTGTCCGTTCGCATCTCGTTGCCCCAAAGCCACAGAAAAGTGCAGTCTGGAAATGCCACCAGTACAGCAATTGGGTGAAGACCACTTCGCTCGCTGCTTTGCTATTGGTTAGTGTATGATCCAACTTTTAAATTTATGAGTTAACAGCGTGAACAAGTCCAGTATTTTAGAAGTTGCCAAATTGGCAGGCGTATCCCCTTCTACGGTATCTCGAGTAACCAATAACAGATCCATTGTTAAAGAAGCTACTCGTATAAAAGTTGAAGAAGCTATGCAAAAACTGGGCTATACACCTAACTCTGCTGCTCAGTCACTATCTTCTAAGCGAACGAATACTATCGGCATGGTTGTAGCTATGCTGGACGGCCCATTTTATGGACCGATGATTTCAGGCGTAGAGTCCACTCTCAGAAAACAGGGCAAGCACCTACTAATAGCAAGTGGGTCGGGTTCAGCAGAGGGCGAAGAAGAAGCAGTTGAATTCCTTCTTAACAGACAAGTTGATGGATTAATTCTTTTGACTGAATGGTTGGATAGACGCTATCTAAAAGAGCTCGAAAAGCGTGTGCCTTTTTACATGATTAACCAACATCACGACAGTCTAGACCATCGTGTCATGTGGCTCGATGACGTTGAAGGTGCCTACAACGCAACAAAGTACCTTATCAACAAAGGCCATACTAAAATAGCATGCATTAGCGGCCAAGAGTTTAAAACAGATGCTAATGATCGTGTGCTTGGTTACAAAAAGGCATTAAAAGAAGCCAATATACCAGTCCTCGACGACATGATCGTAAGGACTAGCTTTGAAGTGAGTGGCGGCTTACAAGGCATGGAGCAACTCAAGGCGAACGGTGTTGAATTTACCGCAGTGTTTGCTGGAAACGATGAATCTGCCATTGGTGTGTTAACTTGGGCCAATCAACACAATGTATCCGTTCCTGCACAACTATCAGTCATCGGTTACGATGACATATTGCTATCTCAACACGTCACACCTCCATTAACCACTATGCATGCCCCTAATTTCGAAATGGCAAAATCATGTGCTGAAAAGGCTTTCAACGAAATCTACCACAAAGCCGACCCATCAGGTGCAAAATTTGTAACCACCTTAATCGAAAGATCGTCAGTCAAGGCTATTTAATCCTCTATACCCTGCTATGTGTCAAAACTGTTGAATAGTGGTCGAATCTTTCTGATTTGACGTAATAATTAAAAATAATAATAAAAGCAAACTTGTAATCAGTTTTATTTGCATGAAAAAATAAAATATTGCATCATTAATGAAAACGATTTCATCGCTATCCAAAAGAATAAACAAAGGGACAGTTGAACGTGAAAATTCTAAATACATCTACCAATAAACTGCTTTTGGCAATTCTAGCCGCAAGTCTTACAAGCCAACTGTCTCACGCTCGCGGCCCAGACCTACCGGTTGAATTTCTAGGCGGTTCCATAACCCTGGACGGAGTCATTAGAGATACTAATGAGAACGTTGGTGACAGAGCCAGAGATGGCGGTCATTCCATCAATATCGACTTAGGCATAAATGCACTCGGGTTTGCGGGTGAAGCAACAATCAATGGCATGTGGAAAAGTGCGGACTTTGGCGATCAAGTATTCCGTTATGGTGACAGAATGCTATCGGGTTCAGGGCTAAAAAATGCCGGCGAACAGGTTGAGCTGTATAGCTTTCAGGCATCGCGATTAGGTGATTCTGCGGATATACATCTTTTTTATCATGTGCCGCGTTTTCACTGGGGGTATGAAGGTGATGCATTTGGATTGTTGATAGAGACAACCAATATGTATGACCAGGACATTTGGAACGAGAAGGCACCCTTCGGTGTTGAAATCGTCGCAAAAAACGAATTGGAAGGCCTTAAAATTCTGGCAGGCAAAGAGATTTACTGGGGCGCCGAACCAATGGTCATGGCAAAGTATCAGTTTGGTAATAAGGATCAGTACTCTTTAATTGCATCTACAGAAACAACAGGTAGCGATCGACAAAAACAGATTAGCTTACAGGGTGGTTATGAGCTGAGCGACGGTACAACTCTTGATTTAGGCATTCTATGGTCGGGGGCTCATAAGGTTGATGATACTTATTTGTACGAAGTTGGCACCAATGTCTATCAAGATACGATTAAAAACACCGACGCACTCGCACTGAAAGCACGTATCACTGAAAAGTTGAGTGGATCTACAGAACTCTACACAGAAATAAATTATGCCGGCTTGGTTGCTGATGCTGGGGAGCATCAGGAAATCTGGGACACGGAACTCCCATACACAAGCCAAGGTAACAAGAAGACTGTTGAACTAGGTTCACGGACCACAAGCGGTAACTGGATGTTCTCACCAAGAGTTTTCTATCGTGAAAATCTTGTAGATGCGATGACTGAACAGGCTCAAGCACTCGGCACTAACTACCAACGCGCTCTTGCACAGAACGATACAGGCGTGCCAGTGTCACCTTTTGCAGTATTGGGCAATCGTAAAGTTCGCGCTTATGAGCTGTTTATCACCTACGATACTACTCCAGGTACATTCTTTTATGATTGGGATAACTATTTAAAAGAGGATGCGCCCTTTGCGTTTAACCTAGGCATAACGCACATGGATTTTCATGGTAACACCGACTCTAATGTTATGGATTGGGGCGCTGCAGATGCTGGTCGAAATAAAGAGAAAGTCACCAAATTCACTGGGCGATTTGGTACCAACCCAACGAAAACAATTCGCTTGTACACAGACTACAGTTTCGGTGAGCAGCAGCCGGTCTTTTCTGACAAGCCTGTAAATCACTTTACAAGCATTGCCAGCAAAATCATTCACAACACAAACAACATCTACTCAGTCTCTTACGACCGAAACAAGTTTGGAGAGTATGATTTCCAAAGTGTTCAGGGTATTAAATTCGATTATCAAAAATCTTTCGGTTACGAGCGTCTCCTCAACATAGGCAATGATGGTTCTAAAGTTGGTTTTGTGGCCAAAGAGAGAAAAGAGTCTGAGTCCCAAGTTACCTCTTGGGAAGTGAACGCATATTTGACCTATACCTTCTAAAAACGAGTTTTTGATATGGTAAATTCAAAGTTATTTATTGGCGCCAGTGCGTTGGCTTTATTCTTACCGACAGCTGTCTTTGCCAGCGAAAACAGTGATCATACATCGATCCAATACGCCTTGGATAAAGGTTGGAAACTTGTCTGGAATGATGAATTCGACGGTAAAGATGTTGATGAGTCTAAATGGGATTGGGAAGAGAACTGCTGGGGTGGTGGTAATAACGAACTTCAATGTTATACCGATCGCCACAAAAACTCATTCATTCGTGACGGCAAGCTGGTTATTCAAGCACACAAAGAGACCTTCCGTGGACTTGCTGATGTGGAAGAGTCAGGTACTAAAGAGAAAAAGACTCTACCTTACACTTCAGCGCGTCTGCGCACCAAAAACAAAGGCGATTGGAAGTTTGGCCGAATTGATGTTCGCGCAAAACTCCCTGCTGGCCAGGGTTTGTGGCCCGCTATATGGATGCTACCCACAGACAGCAAATACGGCACCTGGGCTGCAAGTGGTGAAATTGACATTCTAGAGATGGTAAGCCAAGCCGAAGATGATCCGAATAAAGAGGTTCACGCAACCTTACACTACGGTCGTACCTGGCCAAACAATGCGTATTCAGGCTCAACCTATGAATTTGAGGAGTCAGATCCAACTAAAGATTTTCACACTTACTCATTAGAGTGGGCTGATGGTGAAATGCGCTGGTACATCAACGATCATCACTGGGTCACCCAATATGCATCAGGTTGGTGGACTCAAGTACCCGATGAAAATGGTGATCTCTATAATGTCGAAGGAAACGCACCTTTTAATGAACGTTTCCACCTTCTACTCAATTTAGCAGTAGGAGGTACATGGCCGGGTGATCCAGACGATTCAACTAAGTTTCCAGCAGAGATGGAAGTTGATTTCGTTCGGGTGTACTCATGCCCGGGTGCGGAGGCGTCATTAAGAGGTTGTGCCACGAAGAATCGTCGTGCAGAACGAAACTTTGGAACACAAGCACCGGAAATCGTTAAATACGATCCTAACTTTATCAATGCAGATGTTGTAGATGTATTTGTTGATGAAGCTATTCCACCATACACTTTAGGCACCTACGCTGCCGGTGGCAGCATTGACACCCTTTTAGTTGATGCTGGTGGTGAACGAGGAAAAGTAACTCAACTTACTTACAAAACCGATGAGGGTGTAGCCTACTGGCAAAGTCTACAGGGCCATGACTTCAGTCCATTCGAGGCAGTTGAATTCGATCTACTTAAGTTGGCTGATCCTCGTTCAAGCGGTGACATTATCATCAAAGTGGATTGTGGCTACCCTTGTAGTAGTGGTGAATACAAACTACAAAATGTTTCACTGGGTGAGTGGAAAACTTACCGTGTTCCACTTCAAGCTTTAGTAGGAAATTCAGGATCTTCTTTAGATTTGAAGAAAGTTAACACGCCGCTGGTTATTGCACCTGAAGGTGGCAATCAAATGGGCGTTGTGCTTCAAGTTGATAATGTAAGAATGCTTCGCTAATTGATAATTGTCGATAGATAAGCCGGTTATTCAACCGGCTTTTTTTGTGGCCTTAAAATAGCTAAGTACCAACTATGGAGTAAGGCTTTTACCTCTCAGCTAACTCTTCGCTGTAGTTTTCTCCACCATGGAAGTTACCCTCAAAAGAGTGCAATACTTCATGGCCTAGCACTTCGTTGCTAATACCTTGGCCGAGTGTAATTTCACAGGGATTGTACTTTCTACCTGTAGATTTAAACGTCTTATTGGGTGTCCAGCTAGCACAACTCTGATACCTAGCGACAGCTTGAGGATAATTGGTACCAGCCCCTTCATTAAAGCTTTCGTGGACATCTTCGACAAATTTCAGCTGTATAAAAGAGATATTTCGGTGTACGACAGGCATTGTTTTGTTTGGATATGCACGAATAGAGCTGCAAATAAAGTTAGGATGTCATTAATACTGGTAAAGCCTTAGCGGTCTATGAATGAGCAAAACCTATAACAAAATAAAAGAGTTAGAGAGAATAGACAGTCTTTATCCTTTGCAAATGTACGTCTTCCCTAAACGAACATAAAAAAGCCTCGGAAAACTGAACTGACCCCATAAAGTTGGACTCATTTCTAAGCGGCGCTCAAGGCCTGATTTCGATATGCTATCGGACTCAGGCCTTTTAGTTTAAGCTTAATTCGCTCGTTGTTGTAATAATCAATGTATTCT